>CALEJY010000177.1 GCA_937898445.1 uncultured Candidatus Melainabacteria bacterium
GTCTTGCAACGGAAGATGCGGTAACCGTTGCCACAAGAACCGGAAATAGTAATGAGGCAGAAAATTTGTTAACCAATTCTTCCAAAACGAAAATAGTTCCGGCAATCGGAGCATTAAAAGTTGCACCAATTGCAGAACCTGCACCGGCAGCAATTAATTTTCCTTGATCTGTTCCCTTCATTTTAAAAATCTTGCCAACTAAAGCTCCTGCTCCAGCACCCAATTGGACACTTGGCCCTTCCCTACCCAGTGACAAACCTGTTCCAATTCCCGCAACACCGGCAAGAAATTTAACAACAATAGTTCTAACCCTTGTAATATTTCCCATTCGAGCCATTACCATTTTTACAAACGGAATTCCACTCCCTTTGGTTTCAGGTGCAAATTTAAACACCAAAACACCGGAAATTAATCCACCCAAAGTGGTTATTATAGGGAAAATTAATAATTTATGGATTAAATCGAATTGAGAAATATAATATTGAATAAATTCAAATAATTTATTAATACTTACTTTAAAAAGAACAACCAACAGACCTGAAATCAAGCCAACCATCACGGCTTGAAGTATGATTTTGCTTCTTGCAATTTCTTGCAAAAAATAGCCTGTTTTTTGAAAAATTCTTCTACTCAATCCCATACAACAACTATATAATAAAAATATTTATCCCTCAATCCTATGATTTTATTCAAAAATGTTTGATATTTTACAAAAAAAGTTGTATAATAGGCAAGTAACGATATTTGAATGAGGATTTATATATGAAATTACACATGCAAATTCTAATCGCATTAGGTCTGGGAATTAAGAGAAATTGGCACATTTTCTTCGGTATTATTTTAGGTATTGCGGTCGGAATATTTTTACACGGACATGAATATCCGCTTGTATCAACAGTTTTGACATTTATTGGTCAAGTATTTATCAGATTAATCCAGATGGTTGTAATTCCGCTTGTTGTTTCGGCAATTATCATTGGTATTACAAGTATTGGCGACAACAAACAACTTGGTAAATTCGGAACAAAAATGGTTGCATACTACGGAATTATTACTGTTGCAGCAGTAGCAATAGGCGCAACATTAGCTTTAATTTTCCAACCTGGACTTGGCGCAGCACATTATATTACACAAAACGCAGCAAGCGAAGTTCAAGCATCAGTTGCAACAGCAATGGCGCAACAACAAGGTAATATTCTTAATATATTCTTAGGATTTATTCCAAACAATCCAATGCACTCATTTGCATCAGGAGATATGGTTCCTATTATTGTATTTGTACTTATGTTTGCAGTTGCACTTGCAAAAGTCGGTGATGTAAACAGACCAATCGTATCGTTCTTTGAATCTGTTTTTGCTGCAACTATGAAAATCACTGATTGGATTATGTACTTTGCAGCTCCCGGCGTATTTGCATTAACTGCAAGTGCCGTATCAAGCTTTGGTATCGACATTTTCAACAGTATTTCAAAATATTTATTAGTATTATTTATCGGATTTATGCTTCAATTATGCGTAGTTTATCCATTATTCCTAAGATTTTTCTCTAAAGTAAATATCGTTATGTTATATTCTGCAATTGCAGAAGCTATGATGGTTGCTTTCGGAACCGCAAGTTCTTCAGCTACATTACCTTTAACAATCGCTTGTTGCGAAAAAAGAGGTATTTCTCACAAAATTTCAAGTTTCGTACTTCCATTGGGCGCAACTTTGAATATGGATGGAACTGCTTTGTTGCAAACAGTTGCAGTAATTTTCTTGGCGCAAGCTTATGGTGTAGCATTAACTCCGTTCCTAATTATTGAAATCGCACTATTAGCAATCGTTTCATCTTCAACTTGCGCAGGTATTCCGGGTGCAGGATTGATTACAATTGCATTAATTCTTAACGGAATGGGATTAAGCCCAGAACAATTGGTTGCAGGTTTTGCGTTCTTGTTCACAATCGAAAGAATTACAGATATGATGAGAACTTTGGTTAACGTAACATCTGATGCAGTAGTCGTTGCTGCTATCGCCGATAACGAAAATGAAATCAATTATGATTTGTTAAACAATCCGGCAGCATACGAAGATATTGCATAATCAAGAAAAAACTTAAACTAAAAAAGAAAAGATGAGAAAATAATTTCTCATCTTTTTTTATATTCCTTTTAATATATTATAAAAAATTTTCAAATACTCTCGATTGTTTTTTATCAAATCCAACTTTTTATGGATGTAAGAAAACATTTCATCCTCATCAATTTGTTCTCCAAAAGAAAATAAATCTTCTGCACTTATATTCAAAGTATCAAGAATTTTTTCTAATGTCTGAGAGGTCATAAAAGCGTTACCTGTTTCAATACTGCTTAATGTATTTGTCGCAATACCAATTTTTTCAGCAAAAACTTCTTGACTAAAACCTTTTATCTTGCGAAGTTCTTGAATTCTTTTACCTAATTGTTGCTGAATGTAACTTTTCATAAAAAATAACCTCAAGATTAATTATAACGTCTTAATCAAGCTATTCTAATAATGTTATACATATTGTATGCCAATGTTAAACATGGTATAATAATAAATATAATTGGAGGACTGTTTATGAAAAAAGAGAAAAATTTTGCATTTACTTTGGCGGAAGTTTTGATTACATTAGGCATAATAGGAGTGGTTGCGGCAATGACTATGCCTTCATTAATCCAAAGTTATAAAGAAAAAGCGACTGTTACTGCCGTTAAACAGAGTTATTCAATTTTTGCGCAAGCTCTAAAAATGGTTACAATTGATAATCCTGACTTGAGTGCTTTGACTGATAGCAGTTTAAGTGCAAAACAAAACTCTCAAATTATGTTCAATGAAATTAGCAAACACATAAAAAAGATTAAAAGTTGTGATGTTGATAGCAGATGTATGGCAAGCACTTATGTCAATATAAATAATCAAATTCTTCCTCGTAAGAATTGGGAAAACGAAAACAATCTTGTTACAGGAGTTTTAGCAAATGGAACAGGTTTTTGGATTTTAAATTTACCAAATAATACTGCAGGGCAAATAGGCATAGATATAAATGGAGACAAAAGACCAAATAAATTGGGAGTAGATTGTTTCTGGTTTACATTTGGTATGGACGGGAATTTATATACAGGAAGAAATCCTTACAATGAAAAGACTCCAGCCGGAGAATATAATAATTGTGAACTGGGAGGTTCAGGGCAGTATATATAATGGTTACGGCTGCTCAGAATGGATTATTACTCACGGGAATATGGATTATTTAAAACGCAATGTTAGAAAAAATCCATCTGAATAATTTTCATGCTAAACTAATTTTATGAAAACAGACGAAATTGCATCAAAATTTTTAGGGAAACGAGTTAGCGGAAGTGAAAACTACGATCCGTCATTATTAGTAGCTATTCCTAGAGAGGAAAACCGAAAACAATATGGATTGCAAAATGACAATCTACCGTTTTGTGGTTGGGATATTTGGCACGCTTATGAATTTTCTGCAATGACAGAAAACGGTATTCCAGTAACTAGATTGATGAAACTCAAATACTCTTGTAACAGTGAATTTTTAGTTGAATCTAAATCTCTAAAATTATATCTTAATTCATTCAATATGAGCCGTTTTGGACAAAATATTGAAGAATGTCTTGAAATTTGCAAATCCAAAATAGAAAAAGATTTGTCAGAAAAACTTCAAACTGAGGTTAAAATCAATTTTATCGACAATAAAACTCCAAAAATTCAGATATTTGAAGATTTTCAAAATATTATGCAATTTGTTGACAAAAAAGATTTGACAGTAGAAAAATTCAAAGAAGCACCGGAAGTTTTGCAGACCATAGAAAATGATAAAATTACAGAATATTATTTGACATTTGATTCTTTGCGTTCAAACTGCAGAGTTACGCACCAACCGGATTTTGGCGATTTGTTTTTGTACTACAAATCCAAAAAGCATATTATAGAAAAAAGTTTGGTAAAATATTTGAGTTCTTTTCGTTCAGAATTCCATTTTCATGAAGAATGTTGCGAAATGATATTCAAAAGATTATCAGACATTTTGAATAAAGACGACAAATTGTTGGTTTGTGCGCTATACACACGTCGAGGCGGAATTGATATTTGCCCTTCAAGATGGACAAAAAATTGTGAGAGCAAAGATGTGGAAATTCTCAATGACATAACAAAATTTGCAAGAGGAAGTATTAAGCAATAATGGATAACAAAAAACTTGGGAACGCCGGCGAGGACTTGGCTTGCAGATATTTAGAAAAGAACGGTTACAAAATTTTAGAGCGAAACAAACATTATTCAAGGTTTTGTGAAATTGATATTATTGCACAGTATAAAAAGACAATTGTTTTTGTTGAGGTAAAAACACGTAAAACCAATTCATTCGGCACTCCTGCAGAAGCGATTACAAAAACGAAATTTGAACATATTAAACAAGGGGTTCAATATTACCTGACAGAACATAAAGTTAAAGATTTCAGAATAGATGTAATTGGAATTACCCTAAAACCGGAAATAAAAATCGAACATCTAAAAAATGTGTATTTGTAATGAAAATTAATTACGCAATTCTCCATTTTCAATTTTATAAATTCTTACATCTTTCAAAAATTCTTCTTCAAAAAGAATTGTATCAACTGATGTTATAACTGTTTGAGTGTTTTCATTTATTGATTTCAATAGATAATTTTGGCGCAAATCATCAAGTTCTGCCAAAACATCATCTAACAACAAAATCGGTTCATCTCCAGTTTTTGCAGTAATAATATCTAACTCAGACAATTTCAACGCCAAAACTATTGTTCTTTGTTGTCCTTGAGATGCAAATTTCGTCGCCTCATTATCATTTATATAAAAAATCACGTCATCTCTATGAGGACCAACACAAGATTGCCCTCTGCGCATTTCTTCAACTCTGCGTTCTTCAAGCGATTTATGAAAAGCTGCCGCTATTTCTTCTAATTCTGTTTCATCTGCCAAAAACGAACAATCATAACCAATTTTCAAATCTTCTGTTTCGCTGATTATACGATGTTTTTCTCGTGCAATTCGTTCAATTTCTTTCAAATATTTTTTTCTCAAAAATATAATATTACTACCGGCAATCACAAGTTGTTCATTATAAACATCTAGCAAAGTATCATTTGAATTTCCGGTTTTCAAATAATCCTTTAACAAATTATTTTTTTGAACTCTAATTTTATCATATTTTGAAAGTCTGTCATCATAAGCAGGATAAACCTGAGAAATCGCTCTATCTAACCAATCCCTTCTATCAGAAGGATTTCCTCGCAATAGCAGCAAATCTGCAGTTGAAAAAAGGACTGTTTTCAAAACCGATTTAAAATTTTTAGGAGTTGTCTTTACTTTATTTAATGCAAGCTCCCTTTTTTTCTCCCTTGAATAAGTAAAATCAAGCTCAACATCGGTTTCTGCCTTAATCATATTACAATTAATTTCAGCTTTTTCTGCATCAAAATTAATCAATTCAATATTATTGGAAGTTCGAGGAGATTTTAGAGTTGAAAGGAAATAAATACTTTCAAGGATATTTGTTTTTCCTTGCGCATTTTTACCAATTATAAGAATTTTTTTAGAACTTAAATCAAGTATCAAATCCTTGCAATTTCGATAATTTGTAAGTTTTAAATCCCTCAATCTCATAAAAAAATTATACCCCAAATATATGATTTCTTAATTTATTATAGACTAATATTAAAATTTTTTATATAATAAATACATAACTTGCAATATAAGGAATAGCTATGTTACCAATTATATCAGAAGAAAATGCAGCAGCGGCTTTTAGTGAGATATTCAAGGATATGCCTACATGGCGAAAAAAAATGATCCACTATCTCAAAGACGAAAATCCTGAGATAAATACTGCAATCATTGAGGCTGCAAATCAAACTTCTCTTGACCCGAAAGCGGTAGCTCTTGGGGCATATATGACATACGCTTTAATAGAACTTGCAATGAAAGATAATGAAGATATAATGAATTTTCAGGGAGAATAAATATGCTAATTGAAGAATTACTAGAAAAACTTGTAGCTGATGGCGGTTCTGACTTGCACATTTCTGCAAACCTTCCACCGGCAGCTCGTATCGACGGAAAGTTAAGAAGATATGATTATCCGCCACTTAGTCCGGATGACGTTGAAACTCTTTTATTTCCAATGTTATCAAACGAACAAAGACGTACTCTTGAACAGAACTGGGAACTTGATTTTTCATACGGTATTGAAGGTTTGAGCCGTTTCAGGGTTAACTTCTACAAAGATAAAGGTAACTATGCGGCAGCATTCAGAACAATTACTTCAATTGTTCCATCATTCGACAAATTAGGCTTGCCGGAAGTTGTTAGAAAAACCGCAGACAAACCAAGAGGTTTAATCCTTGTAACAGGACCTACAGGTTCAGGTAAATCTACAACATTGGCAGCAATGATTGACTATATCAACTCAAACAGGGCAGAACACATTCTTACAATTGAAGACCCGATAGAATTTGTTCACACATCAAAACAAAGTATTATTCACCAACGTGAACTCGGAATGGATACAAGATCATTTGCAAACGCTCTTAAATCCGCACTTCGTGAAGACCCTGATATCATTCTGGTAGGTGAAATGCGTGACCACGAAACTATCGCTTTGGCATTGACAGCGGCAGAAACTGGTCACTTGGTATTCGGAACTTTGCACACATCTTCAGCAGCACAAACAATTGACCGTATCATCGACGTATTCCCAGAAGGTCAACAACAACAAATTCGTGTACAACTTGCAAACTCTCTTGTTGCAGTATTTGCACAAACTTTGTTACCAAAAGTTCAACCTGACGGAACTAAAAAAGGTCGTGTAATGGCTCAAGAAATCATGCTTGTAACTCCAGCGATTGCCAACCTAATCAGAGAAGCAAAAGCTGCTCAAATCTATTCAACAATTCAAATGAACCAAGGTTTGGGTATGCAAACTCTTGAAATGGCACTTTCAAATCTTTACAAGCAAGGTGTTATTACAATTGAAGATGCACTTTCAAGAACTTCAAGACCTGATGAATTGCAACGTTTGATGAAAGGTATTTAGCAAATAAAAACTATACTTTATAAAAAAGTCGGACTGAAAACAAATTTAGTTCGACTTTTTGTTTTTCAATATTGAATTGTTTGTGTTAAGATTAAATCATAAAGACTTTATAACCAAAGAGGAAGTATAAAATGGCACAACAAACACATGAACCAAGTTCTACTAAAGAACAAATAAGACAGACAAGAATCCAAAAGCTTGCAGATTTGGCTGACAAAGGCGTAAATCCATACCCTTATAAGTTCGAAAAAACTGCAGATGCTGCGGAATTACAAGAAAAATACAAAGACCTTGAAGCAGGCATTGAAACAGAAGACAAATACTCTGTAGCCGGTCGTGTTATGGCTATCCGCAACACAGGTATGTTTATCGACCTTATGGATGCTTCAGGCAAAATTCAAATTTTCTCTCACAAAGAAAATTTATCAGAAGAACAAATCAAAATTCTAAAACTTATTGATATCGGTGATATCGTTGGTTTTACAGGAACAATCAGAAGAACTCCTCGTGGAGAACTTTCTATCAAATCTACTGAATTAACTTTGTTATCAAAAGCTCTTTTGCCTTTGCCTAACAAACAAATCAGCAAAGAAAAAGCCGAAACATTAAGCCACTATCACGGACTTACTGACGTTGAACTTAAATATCGTCAAAGATACGTTGATTTAATCGTTAACGAAGAAAGCAGAGATACTTTCAGAAAAAGAAGTATGATTGTTCAAAAAGTTAGAGAATTTTTGGCAAAACAAGGCTATATGGAAGTTGAAACTCCAATCTTGCAAACAATGGCATCTGGAGCAAACGCTAGACCGTTCACAACTCACCACAATGCGCTTGAAATGGATTTGACTTTAAGAATTGCGCTTGAATTATATTTGAAAAGATTAATCGTTGGCGGAATTTCTGAAAAAGTTTTTGAAATCGGAAAATGTTTCAGAAACGAAGGTATCGACACTCGTCACAACCCAGAATTTACAATGATTGAATTGTACCAAGCTTATGCAGACTACAACGATATGATGACTTTGACAGAAAACATGGTTGCATATGTTGCTCAAGAAGTTTTGGGAACAACAAAAATCAAATATGGTGAAAACGAAATCGACCTAACTCCACCATGGGATAGAAAAACAATGTTGGGTTCTATCAAAGAAGCTACAGGCGTTGATTTTATGGAAATCTACAGTGCGCAACAAGCTATTGAAACCGCAAGAAGCCTTCATGTTCAAGTTGAAGACGGAATGAACTGGGGACAAGTTGTTGAAGCGGTATTCGAAGAAAAAATAGAACCATCACTAATTCAACCTTGCCACATCATTGATTACCCAAGAGAAATTTCTCCACTTGCAAAAGTTCACAGAGATAATGACAGATTGACTGAACGTTTTGAAACTCGTGTAAACGGATGGGAAATCGCAAACGCATTCTCAGAACTTACTGATCCAATCGACCAAAGAATGAGATTTGAAGCACAAGCTCAAGCAAAAGCGGCAGGTGATGAAGAAGCAATGGAAATTGATGAAGACTTTATCAACGCTCTTGAATATGGTATGCCACCTACAGGCGGTATGGGAATGGGAATTGACAGACTTGTTATGTTATTAACAAACTCTCCATCAATCCGTGACGTTATCACATTCCCAACAATGAAAGCAAAAGATTAATTTGATATAAATAAAAATCAAACATAAAAAACAATCCCTTGCAGATGCAAGGGATTGTTTTTTGTTTTAACCTCTAAGCCAAATGCCTTCAGACACACATATCACATCATCATTCTTAAAATCAATATCAACTTGCTTATCTCCAAAATCTTTAAAGATTAAAGGTGTTTTTTCACCTTTTCTGTGAACAACTTTCACGGTATCAGCACCATCTCCTTCTGCGACATTAACAGTTAAACCTGAATTTTCAAGATAATAATAATCTTTATTAGGAGTACCAGTTACCTTACCATATGAAAAATTAGAAAACATAATACCTTGTGGTTTATTCTTAACTGCACCGTCACGCCCCATCATTACGCTCGGCATTTTTTGAGGATCTGTAATTTGTTGATCTGCAAATTCAATCTTTGTACCATCTTTCATAAAAACGGTATTCATTTTTGTTCCTAATGCATTGGTTTTTACTGAAGTTGAAGCAATATCATTTTTGTAAAATTGAACATTTCCAACCATTTGAATTTCATCTGCCATAAAAAATCTCCTTTTCTCTTAATAACTGTGTTGCACATGTATTAAAAGTATATTTGGCGAAAATTATTGCTATACCGCCCCGCCCAGCATAGCATAGCATAGCATAGAGGCATTATATCTGGGTTTGAGCCTATTTTAAACCCATCTTTACATTTCTTTACAATTAAAATAAGTTAATCATTGCAACATTAGTTCCCTTACGGGAAAGTACCCATCCCAGCCTTCCCTCTTAAAGGGAAGGAGCTAATTTTTCGTAACAGACTAATCTGCCAAGCCTCTTTACATCTACGTATCTTTTAATTTTAGCTGCTTTACCTCTTAGCTTAGCTGCTTTTGATACGGGCTTTTCACGTTTCACTTCTCACTTTTCACTAATAAAAAAAAGAAAAGACCGATAAAAAATCGGTCTTTTTATGAAAGATGAAAGGAGCTGAAATTTTTAGTAATACGTAATTTTCCAACCATCATTGATTACTCTTGCAGCACACGTCAACCCTGATGCCGCTTTATTACAGTTATACGTATTGTCCTGCCCACCTGGAACTATATCTTTTCCCTTCAATACAAAGGCAAAGATATCACGCCCCATTTGGTTTGGATAAGCATTTCCGTTTACATCAATTATGAATACAACAGAATCTCTTTCAACATCCACCCCAAATTCTGATTTTACAATATCTTTAGGGTAAACATTCATAATTACATTCATTCCATCAACTAAAGTAAACATATATTGATAAAGTTTTGCGTTTTTCAAATATACTTTACCGCTCAAAAATCTGGTCGGATACTGCCAACAACCAGTCGCATTTGAACATTCTCGAACAACCTTAAAATAAGGGCGGTAATATGAAAACGCAAGCGCAGAAGAATCTTGCGAATACTCATCCAATCCCCAATAATTTGGTGAAGATCTATCCAAAATTACAAACATTGTAACCTGATTGATTGCCGAATAGAATTTTTTCAATGCGGCAATATTTTTTGTATCGTTAATTTTCGCCAACAATCCAAACATTGTCAATGAAGCAATCACGCCAATTATTGCCAGAGTGAATAACGCCTCTGACATAGTTAATCCTGATCGTTTTTTTAGCAGAAATTTATAATCCATAAGACCAACCGCCTTTCATCTTTTGACAAAAGACCTTTAACAATACATATACTTTATATATACCCAACACCAAAATTTTACTAACAGAATATTAAGTTTTTTTAATAATTTTATATAGACTTTTTCCGTTGTTTATCATAAATTACAAGTATGTTAGAAAATTACACCGAACTACTAAACAATTTGAAAAGCCACTCTCATTTTAGAGATATAAAAGATTTTGAAGGCAAAGACGAAAAATATATTTATTACAAGGGAGAAAAACTCCTTAATTTATCTTCCAACAACTATTTAGGACTTGCTGATAACAAAAAGATTACGGAAGAATTTTTAGATTATGCAGGAGATAAATATTCTTTTGGCAGCGCATCTGCAAGACTTTTAACCGGAACCCTCCCCGTATATAAAGAACTCGAAGATTTGATATCTACAATCTTCCACAAAGAAAAAACTTTGTTATTCAATAGCGGCTATCACGCAAATGTCGGAATAAACAGTTCTATTGCCGGCAAAGGAGATGTTATTTTTTCTGACAAACTAAATCATGCCAGCATTATTGACGGTATGAGATTGTCAGAGGGGAAATTTTTCAGATATCCGCACAAAAACACAGAAGCTCTTGAAAAACTTTTAATCAGAGAAAGAAAGAATTTCAACAACGCTATTATCGTGTCAGAGAGCGTATTTTCAATGGATGGCGACATTGCAGATCTTGAAAAACTTGTTGAACTCAAAGAAAAATATAATTGTATCTTAATCCTTGACGAAGCTCACGCATTCGGAGTTTTTGGCAAAAATGGACTTGGCGTGACTGAAACATTAGGAATTACAGACAAAGTAGATTTGATTGTCGGAACTTTCGGCAAAGCAATCGGCTCAATGGGAGCTTTTGCAACAGGTAGCAAGACTTTAATCGAATATCTTACTAACAAAGCACGCTCATTTATATTTTCAACCGCATTACCGCCGATTAATATAGCGTTTTCAAAATGGATTATTGAAAACCAATTGCCACATACATTTGAAAAAAGAGAAAAAATGCTTTCAATAGGTAGAAAAGCCGGTAGCGAAAGCCATATTATCCCCGTAATTATAGGTGAAAACAAAGAAACTGTAGATACTTGCAAAATCTTATTCCATAACGGATTTTTTACACTTCCGATAAGACCGCCAACCGTACCGGAAGGCACATCAAGATTAAGATTATCGTTGACAACAGACATTACAGAAAAGGAAATTTTTGATGCAATTTCATTGGCTAAACAAACAAAATAATGACAAACTCATAATATTTTTTGCAGGATGGAGTTTTGACGAAAAACCGTTCCAATTTTTGTCTTGTGACGATTATGATGTCTTAATAATGTATGATTACGCAACGTTAGATTACGAAATGGAAGATTTTTCTCAGTACAAAGAAATCGGTCTTATTGCGTGGTCAATGGGAGTTTTTGCCGCATATTTATTAAAAGAAAAATTACCGAAATTCGCAAAAAAAATTGCAATAAATGGAACTCCGCTCCCTGTTGATGATGAATACGGAATTCCGACAAAGCCGTTTTTACTAACCCTTCGACACGCAAAAACAGGATTGGAAGGAAAATTTTACCAAAACATTTTTGATAAACCGGAAGAATTTGAAAAATACTCTCATACTCCTGTCACTCGCACAATTGAGAACCGAGAAAACGAATTGAAATCGCTTTACAACCAAATCAAAAATACAACAATAAATTACGAACATTTTTATAACAAAGCATTAATCAGCAAATTTGACAAAATCATTCCAACGAAAAATCAAATAAATTTTTGGCAAAATAATGCCGAAATCGAAATGCTTGAAAGCGGACACTTTCCATACTATAATTTTAAAAGTTGGAACGAAATATTATGCAAATAAACCCAAAATTAATAAAAAAGCAGTTTGAAAAAAGTTTTAATTCTTATGACCAAAACGCAATTGTACAGAAGATTATGGCTGAAAAATTGGTCAAAAATCTTTTTTCAATAAAAACAGATTTCAATTCAATTTTGGAACTCGGTTGTGGCACTGGTATTTTGACAAAAGAGCTTGTGAAAAATATTAATTTCAAAACCTATAGCGCAAACGATTTAGTCGAAAAATCAAAAAAATTTGTGTCAGAAATTGTTCCGAATGCACAGTTTTATTGCGGAAACGCTTTGAAAATCAAACCGCAAAAAAACATTGACTTAATTATTTCAAACGCTATGTTTCAGTGGTTCAACAACCTTGAAAATATTTGTTCTCACTGCAAAAAACAACTTAATTCAGATGGAATTTTGGCTTTTTCAACTTTTTCTGACAACAATTTTAAAGAAATAAAGGATTTGACAGGACTTTCATTGGATTACAAGACTTTTGACGAAATAAAAAACATTGTAAAAAAGGAGTTTGAAATTCTTTATGCAGAAGAATTTGAACACACTTTGTCTTTTAATACACCATTAGAATTATTAGCACACATGAAAAACACAGGCGTAAACTCTCTCACAACCCAACACTGGACATTTAAAGAAGTAAAAGAATTTTGCGATAAATATAAAGAGAAGTTTCCGCAAATTACATTGACATATTCCCCTGTAATCATTATCTGCAAGGCGATTTCGACTACTTTATAAGATTTGAAAAAAGATAAATAAATCGAATTACGTATTCATGTTTGTAAAGAAAAAAAATATAATCTTTACATAATTTCATGTTTATTATTACATGTGGTTAAAAGGATGGGAAATTAATTGTTAAATAACTTTGAAAGCTTTGATAATTCTGAAACATCAGCAAGAAAATCAGCCCTAATTCAAGAAAGAGTAGGACTTGTATCTACTCACATGTACAAGCAATTCTTGGATTATCAACACGCAAATGTCAACACAAACGAGATTTTTTTAAGAATGATTGACAACTTGCAAATCGTTGTGGACACGCTAAAAGAGGCTTTTTCTTCTCGAAACATAACAACTCAGAATATTTATGTTGACACAGATCCGCAAAAATCAGTTGTCATCGTCAACATTCTTTGGCATAAAATGAGCTTTACAACAAGATGTAATTACCAACCGCAAGCTCTATATAGAGAAGACGGTCAACACTTGTTTTCAAGCAGAATTATGGCAATCAAAGGCAATTATTATGAATTGATGAAAGGTGTTACCGATCACGATGAAGAAATGGGCAAACTCCTTGATAACGAAGTTGCTTCACTATTTATTCCGCCGGAATCTACACAAAATTCTATTATGAAAATCAGACACCTTCCAAATAGAGAATTTTACTTAAATCAAGTTGACGCACCTAGAGAATTTGTTCTAAAAGTTGTAGAAACAATTTGTGGCGGTGGTTTTTACCACGAAGAAGGAGCTAGAAAAAGTTTCAATATCTAACAATTATTTAAAGGGTAAACTAACCTTCATCAATCGAAATTTTAGACGAAACTTCAGCAACAATACGTTGCACATCTGCTCCGCCAATAGCAACTTCCAAAATCAACGGACTGTGAATTAACACTGTTTCAGAATAGTCCATTGTATCAACATCTATAACATTAAATTCAATAAAATCTTCGCCGGCATAAATCAATTTCCCATATTCACCGCCGGTTGCCCATTTGATAAACATGTATTGATTTTCATACTCTTTCAGCTTTTCCACTAATCTCATCCTACATCCCCGTAAAATGTCTTACATATTATATTGTAGTAATTTATTTTTATAAGTCAATTATTTTAACCAATTAAACAAAAAAGAAGCTGTACTCTTGGTACAGCTTTGAACAATAATCTTGGGAGGAGATTTGGGGATAGTTGTACATGCATGATAATTCAAGCATGATTTTTTGAGCATACATGTTGTCAAAAATTTAACAATTCTTTACAAAACATTGATTTTATGGTACAATAGTGGTTAGAGGTAAGAGCATGAAAATACTTGTAATAAACGGCGTAAATATGAATATGCTTGGTTTTCGAGAAACTGAAAAGTACGGAACCATGACATTAAAAGATTTAGAAAAAGATTTGTACGCATTCTCATTTGAACTCGGAATTGATTTAGAAACATACCAAAGCAATATTGAGGGAGAAATTGTTGAAAAAATCCATTCTGCAAAAGACGGAATTGACGGAATAGTAATAAACGCCGGAGCTTACACTCATACAAGCGTTGCCATAAGAGATGCGATTTCAGCTGTCAACATTCCGACAGTAGAAGTCCATATGACAAATATTTATAAAAGAGAAGAATTTAGACACCATTCATATCTTGCACCTGTTTGCGTAGGACAAATTTCAGGTTTTGGAGCAGATAGTTACAAATTAGGTCTAAAAGCTATTGTGGATTATTTAAATAAATAAATTACAATTGATTGGCGAATTAATTGTGTTGTTGGAATAGGAAGCCATACAAGCTAATCAGAATTGCCACACTAACACACGTAATGACGGCATTTATCTTGTGATAATGCAACCAGATAAACTCATCAAACGACTACAAAACTTACCGCAAAATAAACTCCTATTTGCGATATTAGACCTTGTAAAATTCAAAAACGATTATTTTTGAAATTCTTCAACGAAAGTTTTGCCAACTGCTAACGCTTTCAATTCAGGTTGTTCAACACCTGCAGCTGCATAGCGTTTTTCTGCTAATTCGGCAACTTCAAGAGCCTTTTGAGCCAATTCAGGATTTGCTGCGAAAATTTTCAAATCGTTTTCAAGGTTATCAACCTTTACTGCTGAACGATCAGCCGGATTTTCAGGAATTTCCTTGATTTCTTTAGACTGAACATCAACCGGCTTTTGAGCTTGTGCATCAATAGCCTCTGGTTTAACCTGTTCGATTTTAGTTGTTGGTTGTGGAATGTTTGGACCTTGCGCGGTTTTAGGAATATCGTTCATAGTCACATCCTCTTTTCTTTATCGGGGTTACAGCACTGTGCCGCAACTTATTTTATAACTCTATATTCTCGTTTGTTGTTTTAAAACACAAAAAAAATTTTTTTTGCTAGTATGTAAAAAAAAAATTACAAAAATTAATATATAATCTTTTATTACAAACTGTTTATGCTATATTTAAAGTACAATGTAGTCGATTTTTAGTATATAAAGGTTATATAAACTATACAACATTATTGAAAGTATTGCAACCATGAATTTTACAAATTTGTTCAGCAACATAAATCCGAAAGAAGTCTTGTCAAACCTGCCAGATGCAGTGTTTGTAATAGATTTAGACGGTAGAATTGTTTGGACAAATGACAAAGCAGCAATAATTTTTGAAACAAAAAATTCTGAATTAAAAAACATGAATTTTGATGAGTTCGTTGCAAACGGTACTGAATTAGCCCAAAAATCGTATTCTAAAAAAAATTCCGTCGTAACCGGTGCTTTTACACCGGATGGCAAAGAGTTTTTTGTAGAAATGAATGCTAAAAAATATGTTGAACAATATTTTATTACAATTCGTGATGTCACTGCAATGACAAACGTTTTGACTATCGCTGAAAGAACCGGTCGACTCAACAAAGAAAAAAATGTTATGTTTGTCAAACTATCTAATGAGTTTAAATCACCTGTCCAATCAATTATAGGTTTTTCTCAAGCTTTGATGGATGGAATGGGCGGAAAAATCAATGACAAACAAGAAAAGTATGTAAAAATTATCCATAAAAATTCGTCTGAACTTTTATATTTTATGGACAAATTTTTGGAATTTGCGCAAGCTGAATCCTCTTTATTCAATTGCGAAAACCAAACTTTTGATCTTATCAACACAATTCAAACTATTGTTAAAAATAACGAAAACATCTTAACTGCCAAAAATTTGACAGTAGAATATGATACAGAAGATTTTAACAAAAAAGCTATTCACAACGACGAAAATGCCGTAAAAATAATTTTACAAAACATTTTGGAAACATCTATAAAATTAACGGATGTCGGCACTATTTCTATAAAAGTAGACCATCCTGATATGGATGTTGTAAAAAAATCCGGCGCAAAAATAGGAAAAGCCTCAAGCAGCCTTTCATACGTAAGAATTTCGATTTCTGACACAGGAATGGGACTTGCAGAAGCTGAGCTTGACGGAATTTTCGAACCTTATACACAATTGGACAAAACTCACAAAAAAACTATCGTTCGCTCAATAACTTTAGGTACTGCATACACTATGCTTAAAAGAATGGGCGGCGCAGTTTGGATTAATTCAGAAGTAATGAAAGGTTCGACTTTCAACATAATTTTGCCAATTGAAAAAGAGAATTAGAACTCAAAAGCAATCGGGAACTAAGGGGATAAAGATGAGCAATGTTGTTTTAAAAAACGTAACTAAAATTTATGACAAGAAAAAAGTTATAGATAATATAGACCTAAACATCAATGACAAAGAATTTGTCGTTCTTGTAGGTGCTTCCGGTTGTGGAAAATCAACTCTTTTGAGGATGATTGCCGGACTTGAGGATATTACTTCAGGTGAAATTTATATCGGCGATAAAAAAGTTAACGATGTTCACCCAAAAGATAGAGATATCGCATTTGTTTTCCAAAGTTATGCGCTATATCCGCACATGACAGTAAGAGAAAATATAGCTTTCGGGTTAAAAATGCGCAAAATAGACAAAGCAACAATCGAGAAAAAAGTTCAAGAAGCTGCAGAAATTTTGGATTTGGGCGAATATTTAGATAGAAAACCAAAACAATTGTCCGGCGGACAAAGACAACGTGTAGCTCTTGGGCGTGCCATTGTAAGAAATCCAAAAGTATTTTTAATGGATGAACCACTTTCAAACCTTGATGCGAAATTAAGAGTTCAAATGCGTTCAGAAATCAAAAAATTGCACGAAAAACTCCAAACAACATTTATTTACGTAACTCACGACCAAACAGAAGCTTTGACAATGGGGGACAGAGTTGTTGTATTGGATAAAGGAAAAATTCAACAAGCTGCAAGCCCTGAAGAAATTTATAACAATCCGGCAAACACCTTTGTTGCAGGATTTGTAGGTTCTCCGCAAATGAACTTTATTGATTGTGAACATTTTCCAAATATAGGCAAAGAAAATGTTATTTTAGGCATAAGACCTGAAAAAATGATTACAGGCGGAGATATAAAATTAACTGTTAATGTCGAAATAACAGAACTTTTGGGCAGTGAAAAAATCGCATATTTTAATATCGGCGACAAAAAATGTTCTGCGAAACTTTCTGCGGATTATGAAATCGGCAAAGCTCTTGAATTGAGCATTAATCCTGCTG
Source organism: uncultured Candidatus Melainabacteria bacterium (assembly GCA_937898445.1). GTDB lineage: Bacteria > Cyanobacteriota > Vampirovibrionia > Gastranaerophilales > Gastranaerophilaceae > Stercorousia. Next base: position 17,681 of record CALEJY010000177.1, read on the forward strand.
ATATCTACTATTTTGACAAAGAAACAGGAGTTAGAGTTTAGGTTAATTTTCCCTATCTTCTTCAACCCAAACGATAGTTATATTTATGGGTTTGGCAAACGGGTTTGTAGTGCGCAAGCCTGAAAATGAGTTTTGCGCAACCGAATCGTAAAATTTTATTTTATCGTATAACTTTTTGGTGTAATTTAACAAATCCATAATTCTATTTCCTACTTCTTCAAATCCATTATGAATTTATTTTTCAGTCATATAATCCGAATAAAGTAGTATATTTAGCCTCTCGTAATAACCAAATCGGCTAATTTAAGTATCATTCCGTTTTGTGAAAATAAAAACGGAGGAACTTTTTATGACAGAAAAGAAATTAAGAGGCACAAAAACAGAACAAAAATTGATAAACGCTTTTGCGGGCGAATCACAGGCAAGAAACCGTTACAGTTACTTTGCCAAACAAGCTAAAAAAGATGGATATGAACAGATTGCAGAAATTTTTCTTATGACTGCAGAAAACGAAAAAGAACATGCAAAACTATTTTATGAATATATCGGAAACACAATCGGACACGTAAATTCAACCTATCCGTTTGAATTAGGCACAACAGAAGAAAATCTTGAAAGTGCCATTAATGGAGAAAATGAAGAATGGAGCAAACTTTACCCGGAAGCTGAAAAAACGGCAAAAGAAGAAGGTTTTGATGACATTGCAGATACCTTCCACCACGTAATAGAGGCAGAAAAACATCACGAAAACAGATATTCTAAATTATTAAAAAATGTAAAAAACAACACTGTTTTTTCAAAAACAGAAGAAACATATTGGATGTGTAGAGAATGCGGATATATTCATCACGGCAAATCTGCACCTAAAAAATGCCCTAATTGCCACCATCCGCAAGCTTATTTTCAAGTATTGTGCGAGGAATATTAGATCTCTATTTTAAGAAATATTTCATGTCATTACGAGCAAACTTTAGTTTGCGTAGTAATCTCATTATTTTCAATTTGATAGAATTACGACGAGACTTTACTCCTCGTAACAACATTTACATTTGTTCTTTTTAATCGTATAATCAGGTTATGAGCAGGAATTTAAAGGTATTAATAACATTATTTTCTATGACGGCTCTATATGGAGTTTACTACTGGGGAATTCCTGCTATTATTAACCTGCCAAACAATATTGATTTGATTGAGCAAGCAGTTTTAAAAGAGAGTGGCTTCAAAATATCTGTACAAAATCCGTCTTTAAAAATGGGATTAATTCCTGCTATTAAGATTAAGGCGGATGATTTTGCAATACTTAATAACGACAATTCAAAAGCTCTTGATGTCGAAAAACCTTATATTAACATTAGGCTTTTACCTCTGATTTTTAAAGAAATTGATATCCACGATTTTTCAGCTGAAAATATTCAAACCAACCTCGTTTTCGACAAAGATAATAAATTAAAACTGGGTCAATACGTTATTGAACTTCCAAAAGAAAAAGCTCCGCTAAAACTATCTCATGCCAGAATACAACTTAATTCATATGAAATAAATCTTGATGACAAAGTTCAGACCAAAAACATAAGAATGAATGGTCAATATTTGACTATCAATAATTTTGAAAACGACAAACACATTGATTTTTCGACTATTGCAGAAATTCAAACCGGCAAGAAAAAATCATTTATCAAATCTGATATTAATTTGAAACTCCCGATCAACAAAATTTCTGATGATCAATGCGATATTTCTGGGCATATTGCGAATTTAGATCTATCAGATTTTTCGATTTATGCAAAAGCATTATCAAAAGACAAGATAAAATCCCTATCAGGAATAATTAATTTCACTGCTCAAACAACCGAAACTCTCGACAATCACAAGAAAATTCAAACGAATTTATATATCAAAGATTTGGGAATATTCGGAGAAGATGCTGCCAAATCAATTCATCATGCCGGCAAAATTGCGTTAAAATCAAATATCACAACAATCAAAAACGGTTTACAAATCAATGATGCAAGTGTTTCTGCGCCAAACATAAGTGCTTTCACGACAGGGAAAATTACAAAATTAAACAACAAAATTCCAAACTTGAATTTAAAGGTTACAATAAACAATTCCAAAGCTGAGGATATAATTCCACTTCTACCGGGAGAACCTGATTTATGTCCGGATATGAATTTATATTTACTAAAACAAACAGTATTTAAGGGCGATGTAATCGGCAATTTGGATATCAAAGGGAAAGCCACCACACCTGACGTTAGAGGAAATGTTATGGTTTCTAACGCCTACATGGTTCAACCAATTCCGAACGCTGAAAAAGCAACAATCAAGCTTGCATTTCTTGGAGACAAATTAAATCTGGATGTAAAAGTTCCAACAAGCCCGACTCAAACAGTTTGGGTAAAAGGACCAATTAACCTATATACAAAATATACAGAATTAATGATTACAAGTACAGATAGCGTTGACCTTAAAACTGCGCAAATTGTACTTAATCCGCTACACGAAATCCTACATTTTGAACTCGGACCTGTTCCAATTATGAATATCAAAGGGAAAGGCGGAATTAACTTAAAAGTAATCGGAACTCGAGAAAATCCTCACGGTTGGGGACAGTTCTATTTTAGAGATGCAATAGTGTCATTCTTAAATATTCACAATATGACAATCAACAACGCATCAGGAACACTTGATTTTGACAATCAAAATACTCTATTCCAAAGCAAAACCGCAAACCTTAACGGAAAACCGATTTCTGTTAAAGGAACTTGCTCATTGTTAGGAATACTTAATTTTAATGTAATAACTAACGGGCAAGATATCGGAAAACTTTTGAACACTATCAAAACATCCCCAATGCTTGCAGATATCCAAAAATTAACTGCTCCAATTGGTTATGTTAGAGGGAATGCCAACGCATCTATCAATTTGACAGGAAAAGTCAAAGATCCGCACGACATAGTATTTAACAAAAACTTGTTTGCAAAAGGCACTATTGAACTTTTGTCAGACACAATCAAACTAAAAAATGCTCCAATTGCGATTTCTCAAACATCAGGAACTATCAAATTCAACAATATGGATGCAGATTTTGACTTAAAAACAAACCTTAACAAGTCACAAATCAAAGCAAACGGGAAAATCAAAGACAACAATTGCGATGCTCAAATAGTTAGCCACAGTTTTAATCTCGGAGATGCCGTAAGAACTCTACCAAATAATATTAAACTACCTTACAAACACGATTTGGCAACGATTAACACAAGTTTTGTCGGCAAATACAAAGGTGGCATTGAAAATATAGATTATAACAACATATATTTGAAAGGAAATATTTATTCTAACAAAGGTGCCAAAAGTGCTATTATCATCGATAATAATAGTTCTTTTGAGTTTAAAAACTCTAATTTCAAATTGCCTAAATTACAAGGTACTTTCAAAAAAAGTCCATATTTTATTTCTTTGAATGTTGCTAAAATGTTTGAGAAAAATAGGCTTGTAAACGGAAATTGCAAAATCAAATCACTTGATTTGAACCTAATTAATGACAACGCATTACAATATATTCTTCCGCCAAAAACTGCAAACACTCTCAAAGATATCGAATTTTTAAACGGAAATGTTGATGTTTCTGCAAAAGTTGTAAATAATAACCTTAACGCATTTTCAAACCTAGATAATGTCAGCTTGTTATATAAACCAAAGCAAGCGAAATTAACCGTAAAAAGCGGAAATGTTTTGTTAAAAAATAACACACTCCATCTTAACAAAATCAATTCTCAATTAGGGCAGATGCCGATATTTGTTAACGGGAAAATATCAAATGTTCAAACAAATCCAAACTTGAATTTGTACATAAACGCAAAACCTACGCAAGAATTTTTTGACCAATTCTTTAACAACAATGCGCTTTACCCTATCAAACTAAAAGGTGATGCTATTTTAACAACAAAAGCAAACGGCGACTTGAACAACCTCAACACAAATTCTACTCTTGATATACTTGAAAATTCAAGCCTATATTATATGGGAGCATCAATCGGAGATGTGGAAAACCCTGTTAAAATGACTATTAACAACACATTTTCTCCGAACAAAATCAAAATTAATAACCTACAATACGACAGAATTATCACCTCTCAAAACAACAAACCTTATGCAAAAACTCAACTTAATGCGTCAGGAACACTTAACTTGCAAAAAAATAACGTAATCGGTTTCAACAATTTTAAAATAAAAACACAAAACCCTACTGATGCAAGAATTTTCAACGTAATTTTCAGAAAACCGTTTATGAAACAAGGAGTATTTACATCAGATCTTGTGCTTAACGGAACTTCTTTAAACCCTAAAATTAAGGGAAAATTGGAGGTTACAAGCATAGATATCCCTCTCTATGATGCTACAGTAAGGGATGTAAACCTTGATTTTAGAAACGACAAAATTTATGCAAAAAGCAGAGGAACTGTCCTAACAAATGACATTAACCTAAACGCCGTCATTAAAAACAAATTAATTCCTCCATATATAATCGAAAACGCAACACTGAAACTTCCTGATTTGAACATTAACAAAATCACAGACACAATGCGTGATATGGAAGCTGAATCTATCAGAAACAATCCGCACACATCTAATACACAAGCTCAAAACTTTGATATTTCACAAATTATTATTCAAAGAGCAAATATTGAAGCAGACAAAGTAAAAATCAGAAACATTAATGCGGACAATTTCGTAGCGCAACTCAACTTAAACAAAAGTGGTTTGTTAGATGTAAATAATTTCAAATTCGAAATCGCACAAGGTTCTGTTTTCGGGCAATTCAAACACAATTTAGCCAACCACCACACAAACCTCGATATTACGTTGGATAAAGCAAATGCCGCAATTATGTCAGAAGCATTATTCGACTTAAAAGGTCAGGTTTATGGGAACGTAAACGGGCATTTTGCTCTAAGTTGCAAAGGTGACACACAAGACGACTGTTTTAAAACATTGGATGGAAACGGAACTTTCAAAATCGCAGACGGAAGAATGCCAAAATTAGGTTCTCTTGAATATCTTTTAAAAGCCGGCAATCTTTTAAAAGGTGGAATTACGGGCTTATCAATTAACAGTTTAATAGATATTGTAACACCACTTAAAACCGGTAACTTTGAAAGTATTTCAGGAAACATGCATATTGCAAACGGAATTGCGGACAAAATCAATATCTATTCAAACGGAAACGATTTGAATATGTATATGACAGGGTCTTACAACGTAATTACCTCTGTTGCAGATATGAATATATATGGAAGTTTGACCAAAAATATTACAACAGTATTTGGCAAAATCCGAAACGCATCGCTTAATACTTTATTCAACACAATTCCAGGTATTAACGATTCAACAGAAAAATTGTTGTTGCAAGAAGATATTGCCAAAATTCCGAACATCAAAAACGCAACAGATATTTATAGAATATTCTATGTTGATATTAATGGAGATATCAACGGAGAAAATTATGTTAGAAGTTTCAAATGGGTTAAATAGGATAAACTCAGTTACTAAAGCTAAATGGACTTTTCACTTCTCACGTTTCACTTTTCACTTTTATGGCACCGGATCGTTTCCGCCTTCGTGAAACGGATGGCATTTACAAATTCGTTTTAACCCCAACCAACCACCTTTTAATACTCCGTATTTTTCTATTGCTTGTCTTGTATATTCAGAACACGTAGGATAAAACCGACACACAGGAGGGGTGTGACGTGAAATCTTTTGGTATATTGAGATTAAAAATAAGATTAGTTTTTTCATAAAAAATTTTATTACCTTTTAATAAGATCGCGCAACTAAGTGCGCGATGACAAATTACTACTAATTTTTACGTAACGAACCACTCACCATTCACTACTCACAACTCACCAAAACTATTGTTCCATCTGATAAGATTCACCAATTGTATCAATTGCCTCAACCTTGATATCCGTAATCAATTCGGAATAAGAAATTACAACAATCGTCGGAATATGACGTTCTAACAATTGATATAATGGCAATCTAATTCTTGGCGAACATAAAATTACCGGTTGTTGACCACATGCCTGATGCGCTCTCATCAATGTTGTAGCCGTTGTTTCAATCAACTCTTGTACCTGCATTGGATTAAGTAAGAACATTGTACCAAGTTCGGTTCTTTGGCAACTGTCATCAAGTGTCTTTTCCCATTCAGGAGAAAGCGTCAACGCATACAAAACCTTATCATCTCCTACATTTGACAAACAAATTTGACGACCTAAAGCAGCCCTCAAACGTTCTGACAAAATATCAGGCTCTTTTGAAAATCTTGCATAATCACAAAGTCTTTCAAACACAAAGATAATATCCTTGATAGAAACTTTTTCTCTGATAAGGTTAACAAAGATTTTTCTTAAATCACTTGTAGAAATAATTGTCGGAACAAGGTCATTAACAAGTGTAGGGTCTTGAGATCTAACAAGTTCCATAAGTTTAAGAACATCAGTTTTTGTCATAACCTCATCAACGTGTTTTCTTACACATTCTTGCAAGTGCGTAACAATTACGTCTGTTGAATCTACCGCCGTAACAGAACGAGCAGTCTTAGCGTCTTCAGGCGAAATCCAATATGCCTGAGTTTGGTAAGTCGGGTCAATACCGATAATCGCATCTTGCGGAACATCCTTTTTCATAGCATCCCACTGATCCGCAATTACCATCAATTTGCCCGGATAAACATATCCGGTTGCAACAGTATTTCCACGAATAGAAATCATATATTCATTCGCATCAAGTGCCGACGAATCCATAATTCTTATGTTTGGCAAAATATAACCTAATTCATCAGTAACTCTCTGACGTAAAGCTGCGATTTTAGCAAGCAATTGACCTTCCTGATCCGGATCGGCAATTACAAGCAAATTAGAACCAACTTGCAAACTCAAAACATCAACACCCAAACGTTCGTACATTCTGTTCGGGTTAACCAAATCTTGCATATTCTGACGAACATTTTCCAATTGACCCAATTGAGATTGAACATCAGCGTTAATCAAAGTAGAGAAGCCTGCAACAAACAAACCGATTGCAAACAACGTAAACGGCAACCAAGGTAACCCAGTCCAGTGACCTGTCAAAGCCAACAATACCAAGAAACTTGCTGCCAAGAACAAAGCGTTCGGCTTACTAACAATTTGAGCCGTAACATCTGTACCTAAAGAATTAGCAGCAGAAGAACGTGTCATAAATACGCCGGCTGCAATTGACATCAAAAGAGATGGTAACTGAGATGCCAAACCATCACCAATTGTTAAGATAGTGTATTTGGAAACCGCATCTGCAATAGGCATTTGGTTCATAATACATCCGATACACAACCCACCGATAATGTTAATCAAAACGATAATAATACCGGCGATTGTATCCCCTTTTACGAACTTCATAGCACCATCCATGCTACCAAAAAGGTTTGATTCTCTTTGCAAGTCTTCACGTTTTTTCGTTGCTTCTTCCGGCGAAATCAACCCTGCGTTAAAGTCCGCATCAATAGTCATCTGTTTACCTGGCATCGCATCCAAAGCAAATCTGGCTGCAACTTCGGCAATACGTTCAGCACCTTTTGTGATTACCATAAACTGAACAACCGTGATAATAAGGAAGATTACACCACCAACAATCATATTACCACCGGTTACGAATGTACCGAATGCGTGAATAACTTCGCCAGCCTCACCTTTTGACAAAATCAACCTTGTTGATGCGATTGAAAGTACAAGCCTAAACATTGTACCGATAAGAATAATTGACGGAAAAGATGCCAATTCCAAAGTTTTCTTTACATACAAAGAAATCATCAATAGAACAACGCCCAGCGTAATATTCAAACAGATACAAATGTTAACAATCCAGTTTGGAAGTTCGCATAGCAAAAGAACAATTAGCAATAGTACAAATATTGCCATAAAAATTTCGCTTAAATTTGTTCCTCCGCCCCCTTGTTGGGCTTGTTCTTGTGCCATTAAATTTCTCTTAGAGCCTCACTTATTACTGCCAATTGAGTTTCAATTGTTGCATCTATCACACCGTTAGTGGTTGTAACTACACAACCGCCTTCCATAATTGTTTCATCCGGTACAACCAGAACTTTCGCATCCAGTCCAGCCTCATTCAACAATGATGGAACTTCTGATTTCAACAAAGACACCTGTGCCGGATTTACCCTCAATGTAATTTTAGTTTCTTCTTTAGACAATGTTTTTAACAAAGCTAAAATGTTATCTAATATTACATTCGGGTCTTGTTGTAATTCTTTTTTAATGATTTTTTGCGCAATTTCAACGCTTATTTCTAAAATATCAGGAGCAATATAATCAAAAACCGCTTGCTTTGCACCTAAAAAAGAAGTTATAGCATTTTTTACATCAAGAATATCTGCTTCTGCTTGTTCCAAACCGTCTTGATATCCCTCTTTTGCCGCAGCTTCCTTAATACTTTGCGCTTCTTCCCTTGCACGAGAAATAAGGTTTCTATCATCAATTCTCCTGAAACCTCTGCGTCTATCGCCTCGTCTGCGCTCCTGACGTTGCTTAAAATCTATGTTATCAAGGTTAAACAAGTCTATCTTTTCTTCTTCAACCTTAACTTCCGGTTCTTTTTCAACCGGTTTTTCTACTACAATATCCTCCGCCTTTTTACCGGCATTCTTTTTAATAATCATGATTAATTATATTATACACTATCTTCTAGGTGTGTGGCAATAATATTTGCAACTTTTGGCGGAATTTCGTAATATTCTCCCTCTAAAGCACTGAATACAAACTTTTTCACCTTGCCACGTTCCATTCTTAATGTTTGTTCAAGTTGTGATCTATCTAAATATTGCGAAACATTTTGAATTTTTGAAACAATTGTTGAAGGTGTTAAATTTTGTCCAACCGCAGGAAGATTTGCTTTTATCTCTTGCAAACACCTCATCGCAGAATAAGGATCAACCTTTGATTGCAAATCAGGCATTTCCATAAACTTGATTACAGAACCTGCATCATCAGGATTGAATTTGTTCAAAATTGTTTGAACTCTCTCCTGTTTCATCTTTTGGAACAACATTGCTAAAGTAGCCAATTTCAACACTTTTGCATTAGCTCCAAGATTTGATGGCATAGGAACAGAAGCACCATTTTGAGCCGGAACTCCTTGTTGCATTTGAGGATTTTGAGCCTGAGCAGCCTGCTGTTGTTGTTCTGCTTGTGCCTGTTGCATCATTGCATCAATATTTGATTGACTTTCAGCTTGTTCTTTCAAACCTTCATCAATCAAATTTTTATCTTTCAATTCTTCAATACAATCAATCCAAGTCTTTTTAACATGGTGTTCAATCAATTGCAAACACTGATCTTGCGGTAATCCTTGATGGAAAGCATTTTTAGCTATCTCAAAAATCGTATATGCAATTTTTTGCATAACAGGATCCCAATACTGTTGCGGAATACCCGAACGAACCAAGTCAACAGACTTATGGAACGACCATTCAGCGATAATTTGAGTAATCATTACCGCCTGATCGAGATTAAATCCTAAAGATTCATCATCATACAAAGCCTGACCGGCAACAGTCGCAAAATTCAACAAAGTATTGGCAACATAATTCTTCTGATTATCATTAAAATCAGGAGGAATTAGCTCCAACGCTTGTTGAGCCAAATTTTGTGCAAAACCTTTATAATCAAAACCCTGTATTGCCATTTTTTTAAGTGAGAAGTGAATGGTGAGTAGTGAGTTGTTCTTTTCGCTCACTTCATTCGATAATTTTTATTTATCTAACCCTTCACTTAAACTATCCTTTCTATTATGTTTACTTTTTGTCGGATTAGTAAATCCGACCTACCTAGCCGCATCTGCTTTGCTTTGTAAACTTTCCTTTCCTCTGTCTTGACGGCGAGATAAGTATCCCGCCCTACTTAACTAGCTTTGCATCTAAGCATCTTTGCCTCTATGCATCTAAATTACCCTTGTTCAATCCAGCTTTTAATCTTTTCACCTGCTTCTTCATCATCCGCATTAGCAAGTTCTGCTGACAAATTAGATAATGTATCAGCCAATTGTGCCGGATTTTGTTGAGGAATTGCACCTCTTTGTTGTTGTTCAACAAGTCCTTGAGCCAATTCTGACTGTCTTTCGGTCAATTGTGCAGCTCTTTGGTTAATATCTGACAATTGTTGTTCTTGTTGAGCAGTTTTTTGTCTAAGTTGTTCAACTTCACGTCTGTTTGCTTCTTGAATTTGTTGAACTCTGTTAGAAATTGCTTTGAATACAATAATCAAACCGATTGCACTCAATGCTACCGCAAGCCACCATGGATTACCTGTTTCATCAGGTTTTGGAAGATTAGACGGTTTGTCGCTTGCCAAATATGGGTCAGTAGAATCAGAAAATGCGATAGAAACATTATCTGCGCTAACTTTTGGACTTGCAGCTTTTGCAATCAACTCTTTCAATTCTTCCAATGTCGTATTTGCCGGAAGTGCGTTTTTATCCAACGTAACCGCAATTGAAATATCCTCAACAACTCCCGGTTTAATATACTCATTTGTTTGAATTTTTGTAACACCGTATTGAGTTTCTGTTGCAGTTCTTGAATAGTTTCTGTTTTGGTTTGAATTTGCAGTTCCATTAGGCAAACCATTTGGAAGATATACACTTACTGCATTCAAATTCTTGTTAGAATCACTGGTTTGATCTCCCAAACCTTCTCTGAAAGATTGTTCGCTTACTGAAGCTTTTCTGTTCGGATCGTAATCAATTGTGAATTTTTCAACCGGAGCTTGACGTAAGAACGTACTAACTGTCGCAACATAATTACCTTGTCCGATTAATCTATCCAATTGCTGATTAACCTTTGTTGTCATATATTTGTCGTTTTCTTCCAAACGTTGCAACATCTCATCTTCCGCATCCATAATACTATGGTAAGTATTGCCGTTTGTATCAGTAATTGCGATATTTTCAGCAGTCAAACCTGTTACACTACCCAACAAAAGGTTTGTAATAGCTTTAACTTTCAACTGATCCAATTTTGTCGCATCTTTAGCTAAAGTAATCTGAACTGTTGCAGTTACAGGCTTTTGCATAGATGTAAACATTGTTTGTTCTGGAATTGAAATGAAAACAGATGCATTATCAACACCATCAATTCTTCTGATTAGTCTTGATAATTCACCATTAATCGCTCTTGATAATCTGATTTTTTTATCTTCTTTTGTTGATGTAAAATCACCTTTATCAAAAATTTCCAATCCTATATTTTGATCCATCAAACCGCTTTGAACAATTTGAATTAACGCTTGATCTCTATCTGTTGTATAACAAGCTTTTCTACCTGTTTTGCAATCACCTTTTTTCAAGTAAAGAATAGATTTTGTACCATCAAGTCGTCTGCTAACAACAATATCATATTTAGCAAGAAGTGCCTGAATTTCAATAGCTTTTCCGGCATTATCAGTTGTTAACAAATCAACGTTTTCTTTCAATGGCTCACCGGTAATCTCGGTTCCGTTTGCAGACTTTTTAGAACCACCAATAATACTAACGGTTACAATCAATGCCAAAAACAACACTACACCGCCAATTATCCCATATAATAAAGGTTTGTTCTCTAATAGTTCTTTAAAATCCATCTTCTGCCCTCTTTGTGACCGCCTGCAATTGTTTTAAATACAAGCTTTTTCCCAAGTCTGTTAAATTATTCCTAATCTAAAGTTATTCTACACCTGAATTTGCATAACTTTATCATACGCTTGAATGACTTTTCCGGTAAGTTGAGTTGCTACGTTAATACTGATTTCTGATTTTGCCATAGCAGTCATAACATCGTGGATATCAACGTTTTGACTACCGGACATAACATCTTTTAACAAATTATCCGGAGCATTCAACTCTGTGTTCAAGTTTTCAACCAAACCTGACATAACCTGTTTAAAATCTGGAGAGGCCTGATTTTCAACCCTTGTCATTCTTGCAGAAGGCATATCCGAAAACCCTGTATCAAGTTTTGTGTGCTGTATTCTTCCTGCCAAATCGTATTGTGGATAAAAACTGCTCATATATGCCTACCTTTCTATATTTATAATAGCGTATATTTTCTTAAATTTATATAGCAGGTAAACAAAAATCATCCAAATTCAGTAGAAAAATCGCTAAATTTCAATCCTTTTTACTACCTGACTTTGCATGATTTTAATGATTTTATAAAAAAAAGCAAGTTTTAATCTAACCTTCTTCAAGTTCACGTCGAATATCATCTACAGTTACGTGAACTATTGGAGAATTTGCATCTTTGCGCAAAACAACATTTTTTATTCCCGATTGAACAATAAATCTCTTACACAAAATACAAATAAAGTTATGTCCCCAAATATACATTGTAGACCCCTTACATCTATCTTGTCCGGCTTGAATAATAGCGTTTTGTTCGGCGTGAATTGAGCGACAAGTTTCGTATCTCGTTCCTGACTGAATATTATTTTTTATACGATAACATTCACCTCTCTCGTAACAAGATTCGACTTTAGAAGGAGTTCCATTATATCCTGTCGCCTTAATCTTTTTATCTTCACCGACAATAACCGCACCAACTTGCGCTCTCAAGCAATTTGAACGACTTGCACAAGTTTTTGCCAAATCCAAAAAATAGTCTTCCCAAGATTTTATTTCCATCAAAATTTCCTCCGCAATAACTATTGCTTGTAATTTCTTATACCGGTTGTAATCATTGCAATACCGTATTTGTCACAAGTTTCAATAATTTTTTGATCTTTTACAGAACCACCCGGTTGAATAATCAAACTAATTCTTCCTTGTACCGCTGAATAAATACAATCTTCTGCATGAATTGTCGCATCTGATGCCAAAACAGCCTCTTTTGAGTTATCACATGCGTAATTCAAAGCCTGCTCAACTGCAACAATAGCATTTGTTTGACCTTGAGAAATCGCAACTGTCTTAAAATCTCTCGCAATAACTGCTGAATTTGTTTTAGAATATTTTACGACTTTCCAAGCAAAAATCGCATCTTCAATCTGTTCTTTCGTCGGTTTTTCTCTCGTAACAACTTTGAACATATCTTTATCAAGTTCACTGCTATCGCTGTCTTGAACAAGTGCGCCAAACGGAGAAAGAATAACATCTTCTCTCGCCAATTGTCTGTATTCTTTTAAAGGAGTATTCAATTTAACCAACTTAATATCAGGGTTGTCATTGAATATTTCAATTGCCTCTTTTGAATAGTCAGGGGCAACAATTACCTCAACCGCCATAGAATTTAAGTGTTTTGCAACTTCACCATCAACTGTTTTTGAAAAACCAACTGTTCCATAAAAAGAACTAATAGGGTCGCAATCAAAAGCTTTTGTATAAGCATCATAAATTGAACGCCCCAAAGCAACTCCGCAAGGTTTTGTATGTCTGATAATAGAAACCGCATTTACATCAAAAAATTCGCTCACAATATTAGCTGCCTCAGTAACGTTCAAAATATCGTTAAACGACAACTCTTTGCCATCCAAAACTTCATAATCAACCATTCTTTCTGTTTTGTAAATAGCTCCTTTTTGATGAGGATTTTCACCGTATTTCAAATCACGAACTTTTTCAAAGCTCAATGTTTTAAAAGGTTTTTCTCCTGTTTGTTCCGCCAACAAAGAAGATACCGCTCTATCATAATTAGCAGTAAAGTTAAACGCTTTTGCAGCAAGTTTTAATCTTCCAAATTCGTTTGCATTCAAAGCAACGTAATAATCCACTTTATCAGTAATAACAGTTACATTTTTATAATTTTT
>CALEJY010000178.1 GCA_937898445.1 uncultured Candidatus Melainabacteria bacterium
TTAATACTCTATTAAGATATACTAGGACCATTCTTTTTTCTTTTTCTTTAACCGGACGTCGCTCAGGCTCCGTCCGGCCCCAATCGAGGGCAATCGGGCTGTAATCATATATGCAGGAGTCCCATTTACCTGCACCTGCCCTCTTTTAATCAGAAAGGGATATAATGACACAAGCAGAAGCAAAAAATGTAAACGAAAAACAGGTTAATTTATACGGTATTTCAACATTGCCGGAATTGGCGGAAATTTTAGATTCTCCAGTAAAAAGTTTAATTGAGGCAAGTCAAAAAGGATACAGAAGTTATTATGTACAAGGAAAGAGTAAAAAACGATTAATAGAAGAACCTAACGTTATTTTAAAACTTCTTCTAAAGACATTGAAAGAAATATTGTTCGATACATTTGATTGTCCAGAATATAACAAGTGTTGGGCTGGAGGAAATAACTACCAGAATGCACAGGCTCACGCAGGACAACATGCATTTGTTACAACAGATATTTCAAGCTTCTTCACAAATTCAAAAACTTGTTACGTTAGAAAGTTTTTCAAAGACAAATTAAATATCTCTGGCGAAGCTTTGGATATATTGGTGCAGATGTGTACATATCGAGGTCATATTCCAACGGGAGCACCCACCAGTAGTATTTTAGCTTTTTTATCCCATAAGGAGTTATTTGATGAAATAGCAGAATACATGAATAAAAGAGATATAACGTTTACGCTATATGTTGATGACATAACACTTTCAGCAAAGCACGGTATTACTAGAGAAGAAATTAAATTTATAAAATCCGTATTAAAAAGACATAAGCTTGAAATAAAGCCAGAAAAAACTAAATTCTACAGTTTTAAAAAGGCTATGATTACAGGATTTTACTTAACTCAAGGTGGAAAAATAAGTGTACCAGATAGCATCGGATATAAAGTCGTTTCTTTGTTAAAGGAGAAAAAATTAGAAGAAATGAACAAAAAAGAACTAAGGAGGTTGATTGGATTGATTAATTATTGTCAAACCGCAAATAAACGTAGCTTTTCAGCTACAAAAAGAAATGCAATCCAGGCATTAAAAGAATTAGATAAAAAAGAAAAAGGAGGGAAACAATGCTTAAAATAACAAATATAATTAATGAAAATATGATAGGCGTTTGTGGGGATAAAACTTGCCACACAGAAGGAAGTGATTTGATGCAAATAAAGGTTATTCCTGCAATACCGCTGCGAGATTTTTGCAATAAGCACCTGGAAGGTATAAGAGGAATGAATATTGGGAAACATTTTGACTATATAAATACATTCCAAATCGCTTCAACCAAAATGACCAAAACTGATAGATTGATTTTAAAAGAGTTAGAAATTGGAGATGTGTTCACATTTGACATAAGCATAAATATTTTAAGTTCAACTGATAATAATGAGAATAGTAATGCATGTAGAGCAATTCCAGATATAAAAAATTGTCGGTATTCAAATTTAAGAAAATACCGAGACAATGATTGTATTGATAGAATTGTAACAACAGCCCTTCAAAATGCTGATAGATATAGCTTTAATTACAATGTACCGAGAACATTTAGAGAGTTAAAAGCACTGGTAAATAAGATGTCTGAAGATAATTTATCCGAAGCAACTGCAGATATGTATACTCAATGGCAATATGTTTGTCTTAATAACGATTTTACTAACTTCGATTTTGACAATTATTTTTACTACAATCAAGATCTAGTTGAGCGTGATAATGCCTTATTTGAATTATCAGCACTTGGTTACTTTAAGCACAATCCAATTCCACTAAATCTAGACCTTCCAAAATATTTTAAGAATGTTATTGATAAAACTCACTACTTAGATTTTGACAGAAAGTGTTTATTTTAATATTGGTTACGAGGATAGAATAGGGATGAATAAATTAAAGAGTTGAACAACAAAAAATAAGAAAAGGGTGTTTTTATAAATGATCACAATTAAAACAGATAATTCAATAATAAATATATCGGCAACTAACTCAAAGATTTCTGTTGGAAAAAGTTTTGAATTGATTGTTGCTTATGTAAATGCAATAAAAGAAATTTATGAAGCAGCAAATGTTAATAATTCTGGAAAAGAAAATGAATCTTAGCTAATATAAAAAAGGGAGTAGAATGTATGGAAAAAGCAGTTGTGTATGCAAGAGTATCGTCAGAAGAACAAGCAAAACACGGATTTAGTATTGATAATCAAAAAAGACAGTGTATAGAATTTGCAGAAAAGCAAGGTTATTCAGTGGCAAAAGTGTTTGTTGATGAAGGAAAATCTGCTAAAAACCTTGAAAGACCAGAAATACAAGAACTAATGGCGTATTGTAGTAAAAAGAAAAACAAAATTACTGCTGTTATTATATGGCGATTAGATAGAATATCTAGAAATAATGAGGACTATCATGGAGCATTAAGACCATTATTTGAAAAAATGGGTATAAAACTTTTATCTGCAACAGAAGCTAATGTTAATACCATAGAAGGTGATTTAATGCGCAATATAGGCATGAGCTTTGCTGAATATGAAAGAAAAGTTATTGGTGTTAGAACATTAGCAGGGCTAAGACAAAAAGCAGAATTGGGTGAATATCCACATAAAGCTCCAATTGGATATAAAAATATTTCTCGAGAAGATGGTTCCAAAACAATTATTATAGATGATAAACAGGCTTTTTATATTAAACAAGCTTTTGATTTATATGATAGTGGGATGCACACGCTTAGAAGTGTAACAGAAGAACTATATAAAGATGGTTTTAGAACCAACAATGGTAGAAAAATTCCCAAAGCAAGCATTGAGTTTATCCTTAAAAATATATTCTATACTGGTGTGTTTGAATATGAGGGACGAATTTATGAAAATGCAAAGCACAAAGCTATAATTTCAAAAGAACTATTTTACAGAGTTAATGATAGACTTCGAGATCCCAAAAAGACTAAAAAACAAACTTTAGATTTTGCATATACAGGTTTGTTTAAATGCGGACATTGCGGTTGTCAATTAACGGCAGAACTTAAAAAAGGTAAGTATATTTACTATCATTGTACTGGGAACAAAGGCGGAGATTGCAAAAAGGACTATATTAATGAAGCAAAAGTTGATAGTGTTATCTCCGAAATTTTAAAGTTAATTGTAATCCCCTTTGATATAAGAGAAAAAATAGCAGATTCTTTAAAATTAGTACATGCAAAGAAAAATGGCTATTCAAAAGAAGTAAAATCTTCAATTCAAAAACAAATTACTCTTTTAGAAAACAGAATAGAAAAAGCTTTTCAGGACAAATTGGACAACAATATAACTCAAGAATTATGGCAAAAGTATAATAGCAAATGGCAAACTGAAAAAGATAAGCTACACATTCAAATCGAAGAAATCAACAAATTAGATAAAGAATTTTATAGTCAAGCAGACTTACTACTTGGTTTTACGGATAATGCTTATGATTATTTCTTACAGGGTAATATTGAACAAAGAAGAAGAATTCTTGAAATCATAAGTGAACAGATTACATACAAAAACAAGCATTTTGATATAAAACTAAAGCCGATATTCCAAACAATAGTAGAAAATCAGTACAATTTAGCACAAAAAAATGCTAACAATCGAACTTCTGAAACGGGCATTAAAAAAGGGCTTGAAACGGATTCTTGCCCTAATAATAGAAAAAACTCCCCAGGTTGGACTCGAACCAACAGCCTACCGGTTAACAGCCGGTTGCTCCGCCATTGAGCTACTGAGGATTATTTATTCTGTTTGTTTTGCCCCTCTCAGAGCTTATGTAATTATTATAATACAAAACATTTTTATTGTAAAGTCTTTTTTGTATTTTTTTTATTTAATTGAGGATAATTTTACTAATTTTTCAAATTCTTCATAATGATTTGAAAGTTCTTCAAATGTTCCTATATCTACGATTGCGCCATCTTTCATATAGATTAATTTATTACATGCTTTTAATGTTGATAATCTATGCGCAATTGCAATAATAGTCTTTGAAGTGCTGATTTGCTTCAACATCTCTGTTATTTCATGCTCAACTTGAACATCTAGTGCAGATGTCGCCTCATCAAGAATAATAATTTCAGGATCTCTATATAATGCTCTAGCGATTGCCAATCTTTGTTTTTGCCCTTGTGACAAGCCGTTTGAACCAATTATTATATTGGAATTTATCCCCTGTGGGTATTCTTCTATTGTGTCGTATATTTGAGCCGCTTTTAGAGCCTTGATTACGCCATTATCATCAATATTTTCGCAGCCCCATGCCACATTTTCTTTTATTGATTTGTCTAAAATATTTATTTGTTGAGGAACATAGCCGAGCATGCGTCTGAATTTTTGGAAATTCTGCTGAGTTAATTTGATTTCATCTACAATGATTTCACCACTATCAGCCGGAAGAAGTCCTGTCAAAATATCAGCAAGAGTGCTTTTCCCAGCTCCTGACAAGCCTATAATCCCAATAAAATCCCCCTTATTAATAGTGAATGAAATATTTTTTAGAACCTGCTTTGTTTCATTATAAGAAAAGCAGATATTTTTCAATTCTATTTTGTCATGGAAATCAAGCCTTCCCTCAGCTTGAAGCTTTTCTTTTTGGAAATTATCAAAATCGCATGCTTCATATTTCTCGTTAATTCGTTTTACGTAATTTCTTGAAGCATTAATATTTATGATAGATGACTGTATTCTGTTTAGAGCCGGCGCAATTCTAAATAGTGCTGCAACAACAATCGCAAACGCTGCCATAAGTTTTGCGTTGTCGTTTGAAGTTTGTAGTGAAATTATGCAAGCAAGGATTAAAAGCGCAAGAACCACAAGCATTTCAACTATGTATGGCGGAATTGCATTATAAAAATTTTGAAGTTTTTGTGTATTTCTGTATTTTTTTTCTGTATTTTGGTATTGCTCAAAAAACATGTTTTCAGCAGAAAGAATTTTTAATTCTTTTATGTTTGAAATGCTCTCAAGAATTGTATCATTGTGTTTTTTGTTGATTTTTTCCATTGTTGTCGCAAGAGTATTGGTACGTTTTTTGAAATATTTGTTTTGCAAAAGCATGGTCGTAACAACAAAAGCTACTGTTCCCAGTGCCGGAATTGGAAATTTGATAAACAAAAGTCCGATAATCATGCCGACAATTACGACGTTTGTCATGAGGTTTAAACCTCGCATTACAAATCCGTCAACCGCAACTCCACTGAGGGTTTCGAGAGTATAAATTTTGTCGCTTTGAGATGTTTCCATAATTTTTTTGTATGGAGCATACATATAATATTCCATGAATTTTTCGGCAATATCTTTTTTCCAGTTTGCAATAAACTTACTTTGAATGTATTGAACTAAAATCATGAAAAGGTTTTTTAGAACGAAAAGCAATAATACACATAAACCAATAGAAAGTCCTAATAATACGGGGTTTAAAAGTTTTAGTTGCGGAATATGTTTTATAATTGTTTCCGGTGTCATAATCAAAATTATGAATGGATAAATTAGAGCGACTCCGACCAATTCCATAATTCCGGCGATTAGTGAAAGCCCTGCAAATCCAAGAAGTTTTGAATATCTTCCTTTTCCGTAATATTTGATAAATTTTTTATAATTTTCTAAAAACATTTTAAACCTTATTAAATTATTAAGATATAGTAATTTTTTGTAATATACTATATAATCATGGTAAAGGAAGGAGTTAATTATGTCAAATCCGATATTAAATGATGACAGATTTAGTGCAGATGCTCAAATATTAGATAGCGAGCCGATGACGATACAAGGAACTGTTAATAAAATTTTCTTGTTGTTTATTTGTTTGATTGCAGGTTGTGCATTAAGTATTTATTATTTGTTTACAAATCCTGCTATTGCCGGTGGATTGATTGGTATTGGAGCAATTTTGAGCTTTGTTTTAGTACTTATTACTTGTTTCAATATTAAATCTGCAAAATATTTGGCTGCACCTTATGCGTTGTTTGAAGGCTTAACATTGGGGGCATTTTCAGCATTGTTCGAGCAGGCTTATCACGGAATTGTAATGAATGCGGTATTAGGAACATTTGTTGTATTGTTTGTAATGTTGGCTTTGTATAAGGCCAGAGCTATTCAATATACAGAAAAATTCAGAGCCGTTTTGAAGACTGCAATGTTATCAATTCTTGCTATTTATTTAATTCAATTTATTGCAATGTTTTTCAGTCGCAGTATTCCATTGATTTGGGAAAGCGGTCCTGTTGGAATTGGATTTAGTTTGATTGTTGTTGTAATTGCGGCAATGAGCTTAATTCAAGATTTTTCATTCATAGAAACATCTTCTCAAAGAATGTTGAGTAAAGATTACGAATGGTTTGGAGCTATGGGCTTAATGATTACGCTTGTATGGCTTTATACCGAAATCTTGAGGTTGTTGGCTAAGCTAAATTCAAGAGATTAGTTGATGTTAAAAATCTAAAAAATAAAAATCGCAATTTTTTATAAGTTGCGATTTTTTTATTGTTTTATTTATACTAATTCTCCGAAAATTTTTTCGTTTTCGTATTTGGTTATTTTTACTTGTTGTAATGTGTTTAACATGCTTTCATCTTGCGAATTTATAAGGATTGTTAGGTAGTTTCTTGTAACTCCCTTCAACAATCCTGTTCTTTTGTCCGGGTGTTTTTCAATTAAAACTTCTCTTATCTTTCCAATATTTTTGTTTATAAATTCGGTATGTTTAATGAAAGATAAAGCTTTTACAATATCTGCTCGCATTTGACGAATTTTTTCATCTACCTGATTAGGAGCTTTTGCGCCGATTGTTCCTTCTCTAACAGAGTATGGAAAAACATGGATTTGAGATAAGCCCGATTTTCTCAAATTCTCAACAGTGGTTTGAAAATCTTCTTCTGTTTCGCCTGCAAATCCTGTGATAATGTCACTTCCTAAAAACGGCATGTCAAAAGTTTCATTAATCCTATCAATTTGCGCTAAATAATCCTCAACTTTATAAAATCTGTTCATGGATTTTAAGGTTTTGTTGCAAGCTGATTGGAGTGATAAATGGAAATGCGGGCAGAATTTTTTTGAATTTTTAAGATATTCTAGCATTTCGTCTGTGATTTCAGTAGGGTTAAGTGACCCCATTCTAAATCTTTCAATTGTAGTGCGTTCTTCAATCGCTTTGATTAAGTCTAACAATTCAAGCCCGATATCTTTACCCCATTGCCCGATATGAATACCTGTCAAGACAACTTCTTTAAAACCGTGTTTTGAAAAATTGTTGATTTGTTCCACAATAAATTCAATATCCGCACTTCTGCTTTTGCCTCTGGCAAACGGGATTATGCAGTACGAACATCTGTTGTCGCAGCCGTCTTGAATTTTTAGGCTTGCACGAGTTTTGGTCATATCGTTCAATACAACTTTGCTAAAATCTGTTCTGTGCATAATATCAGAAACGGAACAAGTTTTTTCTTGCGTATTGGATAAGATTTTGTATAAATCCAATTTTTCGTCATTGCCTACAACGAGGTCGACAAACTCGTTTTCAAGAAGTTTTTCTCTTTCGACTTGCGCAACGCAACCTGTGATAATCGTGGTTATATTAGGATTTTTGTGCTTCGCTGCACGAAGGTGATACATTGCCTCATTGTCGCTTTTGTGAGTAACCGTGCAAGAATTTAATATATAAAAATCCGCATCTTCTATTTTTTTTGTTTGGCTAATTCCATTATTTGCTAAATTTTCGGCTATAATTGAGCTTTCAAATTGGTTCGATTTGCAGCCCATTGTGTGAATGTAAAATTTTTTCATAAGTGTATAATAATCTAAATAAAGTTTAGTGTAAATATTCTTAACAAAATCTTATTATAATGGCAAAAAAACATGTTTTTGAGTTTTAATAAGGTATAACTATAAGTGAAAGTGTAGGTGTGTGTATGCAAATTTCAGCAATTTCAACTCCTAATTTTAGCGGAAGACGTGATAATGTGGATGCTTTGATTGGATTAGATGACAATTCTATCCGTCAAATAGCTCTTGCCGAAACTTCTGCAAAATTTGACAGAAAGAAATCAAATAGAATTACAAACGCTTTGTTCTATGCAGCTCCTGTTGCAGCAGGTTTAAATGCAGCTGTATTGACAAACGGTAAATCAAAAATATTTTCTAAAGAAGTAACAGGCATGGCAAGCCGTAGCGCAAACGGTTTAAAAGTTGCAGCTCTTTGGACTGCAGGTTTGGCTGCTATTGATACTTTGGGCTTTGCAAAAAGAAAATTAGTTGAAAATTCTCCAAAAGCTCGCAAATTTGATAATGAACATCCGTTCATATCTTTGATGGGAACTTTGGCTGCCGGTGTTGGCGCATTGTTCTTGTTGAATAAAGGTGTTGCAAAATTAGCATCTAAGGAAGCTCCTAAATTTATGCAAAAAGGAACTGAAAAAGTTGCTAAATTTATTAACGAAAACAAAATGATGGTTGGAGCTAAAAACGGCTTGAAAAAAGTTGCTGAAAAAACTCCGTCAGCATTGAAAGAATTTGGTAAATCTTTATTATCTTGGTCGCCAACAATGTTGTTATTCGGTGGTTTGTTCCACTCTATGAGTGCTGCAAATGCTCAAAATAGAGATTTCGCAAAGAATTATACAACTCTAAAAAACAAACAATCTGATTTAGCTCAAGCTAGAGTTAGAGAATTGGCTATGGAAAATGACTTTCTAAAAACTTCTCCTGAAAACAAAGAAGATTTAGAATTGCTTCATGATCCAATGGCAGGCATGGCAGAAGAAATTGCTAATGCTGAAGAAAATGCTTAATTAAGGAAACAAAATATATATTAAGACGATGGTTGCGACATTTGTTGCAACCATTGTTTTTGTTGTTTAAATTTGAAAATTAATTGAATGAGATTACTACGTCGCTTTGCTCCTCGTAATGACTGAAAATTGTCATTGAGAGTGGGGTGAAACGAAGCGTCGCAATCTCATTATAAATAAAAAAAGAGGTATCATTTGATACCTCTTTTTTCAATGTTTCCATTGTGTGCTTATTTAAGCAATTCACCAACAGCTTTGAATACTGACATACGAGTTGCAGCATCTTTTTCTGCTTTTTCGTATAGAGCTTCAGCTTCAGAAGGGTTAGTTTTCATCAATGATTTATAACGACCTTCTGATTTGATAAATTCTTGGAAACTTCCTTTAGGATCTTTAGCATCCCATGTGAATGGAGCTTCAGGATTTTCAGGATTGTATCTGTACAATGGGAAGTATCCAGCTTCAACTGCACGTTTTTGTTCAGTTTGAGTTTTGCTCATATCA
>CALEJY010000179.1 GCA_937898445.1 uncultured Candidatus Melainabacteria bacterium
ATGAGTTGAATAATAGACTGGATTGCCACGCTATCGCTCGCAATGACGTGAAAAACTTTACCGATAAGGTCTACTCACTATTCACCACTCACCATTCACTTATTCATAACGATACGGTCTTTTCACGTTTCACTTCTCACTTTTCACTTAAAAAGGCAGCATTTACATTGGCTGAGGTATTAATCACTCTCGGCATCATCGGTGTTGTTGCTGCAATGACTATGCCGTCATTAATGCAAAATTACAAAAGACAACAAGCAACTGCCAGAATTAAAAAATTCGTTTCTGTTATCAATCAAGCTCTTATTTCTGCTGAAAATGATTTAGGAGCGAGAGAAGATTGGGTTATTGGTGAAATGAATAATTCCGATTCTGCATATAATTTTTTGAATACATATATTAAACCATATATAAAAAGTGCTGATATCGAAAAAAGAATGCTTTTTAGTGTAAATATGGCAACTTTAAGATTTGTTGACGGTTCGCAAATGAGTGTAAAAATTGGCGCTTGTTATGATATTTATTATGATATTAATGGTGAAAAAGGACCTAACGCAAGAGGCAAAGATATTTTTGTATTTATTTTATGCAAAAATGGTGGTTGCAACTTTAATAGCAACCAAGTAAGAGCATTCTATTGCGCTCCGAATGGAGAGCAATATCCTACGCATGAAGCATTAATAAATGAATGCAAAGATAAAGGTTATTATTGTTCAACACTTATTGAACAAAATGGTTATGAGTTTCCGAAAGATTATCCTTTGGGATTATAGATTAATTGCCTAAAAAAGTTTTGCTTTCAGGTTTCATCAAAGCTTTGTATTGATTATTTGCAGCAAGCTGAGGTTGTTTTATATCTTCAGCTTGTTTGTTTTCTTGAGCTTTTGGAGCATCGGTAGTTTGTGCTTGTTTTGCTTTTTCTTCTGCTAAACGAGCTTTTCTTTTTGCTTCTGATTTGTTTGTCATATAGATATTAAGTTTTGGAATTCCAACACCCAATACCAAGCCAGAATACAAGTAACCTGCAACTTGAGCAATACTCAAAGCTCTCATTTTGCCTTTAGTTTCTTTTCTCAAAGCTTCTGAAACTTTTGCATCTTTTAATTTGCCTAACAATTGTTTGAAAGACAAAGCTTTTCCGTTTTCAACAACGTCAACACCGGCAGCTTTCAAGCCTCTATGTAATACTTCATCACGAGTAACCATAGGAGCTTTCATAATTTTATTAAAGAAGCCTTTGCCGTGTTCTTTCTCACTATAGTTTAACAAACTTTGATCCATTGCGTTTGCAGTCATTTTTGCAACAAAGTTACCTAAAATTAGCCAGTTGAAGAAACCTAAAGTATCTTTTACTACAGATTCTCTAAGTTCATCTTTGTCACGAGCAACCGCAAATCTTGACATAATAGTTACGCCATAAATAAATTTGAACTGGTCAAGAGTTGGAATTAATCCTTTGAATTGGATTTTTTTCATCAAGCCGTTCAATCCGCCTTTAATTCCAAGTGTTGCAATAATTCCACCACCAAATACCGCAGCAGCTGCTGTTTTTAGGACTTTAAAACCAGCAGAATTATCCTTTTCACGGCCTTCTACACCAACAAAACCGTCACTACCTGTTTTCTTTTTAGTAATATAAATATTTAACGGCTGAATTGACATACCAACGGCAGATGCAATACCTATACCAAGCATTGAACGACCTAAGTTCATACGTTTCATTGATTTTAAGAATGCGTTTGTATCAATATCTTTGCTTTCTTTGAAAGCATTGCCGACTTTTTCACTTATAAATGTTCTTGAAACGTTATAAACACTATCCAAAATGTTTGAAATTGAATTTGTTTTTTGATCTTTTGCTAGTCTGAAAGAGTTTTCAGAACCCGTAGAGTTCATAATGACTGCTTTTGCATATTCTTTTAAGTCTTTAGAAATTGTTGTAGGAGCATCTTTGCTATTCAAAACTTCTGCATATTTGCCGACAACATCATTGATTTTTTCTTGTGGAATTGTTTTCCATTCATCACCAACACGAGTTTCAGCACCTTTGAAAACATCTTGCAAGTAGTCATTCAACGGAGCTTGATTTCCTGCTTTAACCTGTTTATCCCAAGCTTTTCCTAACAAATCAAGAGTTTCATCATCTACGAATAATTTGTGTGCTTTAATACCATATTTACTGTTAAGAGTAGTTGCAAGAGCAAGTCCAGCCAATGTTCCATATACACCAACTAAAGAGTGGTTAACTGTACCAGAAGCTTCACGACGACCGGTTTCCATGCCGGCTGCAGGACCTCTGTTAATCATATCAACCGTAGTTCTCGGAATAACCATTGAACCAAGATCTACTGCGTTAGCACCCCAAGCTTGGTTTGTATCTAAAAATCTCAAGCCTAAAGTTGCTGCATCGGCTAAACCTTTAAATTGTACGTTTTCTTTGTTGTTTTCTTGTTGTTTTAGTTGGGGTATAATTGGTTGAATTTTCATAATCTTATTTCTCCTTACGAATTAATAAATGACTTAAATGCTGTGTTATCCTTGATGATGGCTTTTGAAAAATCATCAGCGCCTAATGTCGTCGTTGACGTGGTGGATGATGTTTTTGCAGAGCCGGAGGAACTCGATGTTTTCGAGCCGGATTCAGCATTTGAGCCTGCGGTGGAGTTTTTGTCCGCATTTAATTTCGCAAGTTCTTCTGCACGTTTTTTATTCGTTTTCGACCTAGTGTATAATGGGATAAATACGCCTAATGATAACAATGAGAATACAATGTTACCAAGTTGGCAAATAGTTCTTAATCTTTTATCTTTTATTGTTGCTAATTCATCAGATGACTTCAAAGAAGTATGTTTAGCCCAATTCCAGAATTTTTGCATTGGGTTAGCACCTTCTTTAGCATCTTTTAATTTGTTAATCAAATGTGTTCCAGGATTTTTCTTTTCCAAGAATGTTGCAATTCCTTTTGCTACATAATCGCCTAAGAAATAGAAACTTGAGAATGTCGCAATGTCACGAACAGTAGCTTCTCTAAGTTCGTTTCTGTCTTCTGAAGCACCCATACGGCTTGCAAATGTAGCAGTAGAAATAATTCTTGCCTGATCCATTGTTGGGAAAATTCCCTTGAATTGGAAGATGTTTTTCAAAATAGGTCTATCCATAAACATTGATAAACCACAAACACCTACCATAGAACCGATAGAAATGAATTTTTGAGCAAGCAATTCAGCTTTTTCTTTAGTTGTCATTTCTTTGTGTTCGTTGTCTTTTCCGAAATCTTTATAAATTGGTGCGCCTTTTTGACCTGATGTTTTGTGTGTAATCCATCTGTTTATTGGTTGAATTGAAATTGCAAGCGGATAGATTACACCAAGACCGCCAATACTTTTCCAGTTAACAAGTTTTGTAGCTTTTTTGAAGTATTGAGATAAGCCATTAGCATCTTTAATATCTTCTTTAATTACGCCACGCAACATTTTAACTGTATCATCACAAAGTGATTCCAAATTGTTAGAGAAGAAACCTTTGTCTGATTTGAATTTAATATTTTCTGCAATATGAGTTTCTTCAACAATTGAGCGATAAGCTTCTTTAACCTTTTTAGATGTGTGTTTTTCAGCAAGAACATCATCAACAAGTTCATTTACGGCTCTATCAAGTTTATCATTGCCGATTTTTCCAACAAATTTGCCATTATTGTCAGTTTTAATCCCAAAAATATCTGCAAAA
Source organism: uncultured Candidatus Melainabacteria bacterium (assembly GCA_937898445.1). GTDB lineage: Bacteria > Cyanobacteriota > Vampirovibrionia > Gastranaerophilales > Gastranaerophilaceae > Stercorousia. Next base: position 3,727 of record CALEJY010000179.1, read on the forward strand.
TGTTTAGTTTCAGCACCATCAACACCAGACAAACTACCTAATTCATCTCTGAATGTGTTATAAACCTTTTGTCTTTGATCTAATGAACTGTCTGCAAAATGAGGAGCATAGAAATCGTGAATTTTGTTAATAGCGTTTTCGTTAGCCCAAGTTGTAGAAAGGTCTGACTTGCCAAATCCTTTCATAATCGGTTTTTGTAATAATTTAGCAACGCCTGCAACAATAAATCCTGGAATTAAACAGTTAACAATTAACCCGGAAGATTCACGTCTAAATGCTTCAAAACCGGCATAGCCGTTAGATTCTTTAGTTTCAATAACAGTACGTGGAACAATAGCTGTAGACAAGTCCAAAACAGATACGTTAACCATAGGTTGTTTTTCGCACTGTTGAACCAATAAAATAGGCAAATCAGCTAATCCGCCTTTAAATGACGGATTTTTTTGCGTATGATTATCCCTTTTAGGGGTATTGTTATTTTTTACACTTGCTATACTAACTTTATTTATCATATTACGTCTGGTTTATAAAACTACACAACTATTATACCATTACACATTAATATTAAAAGTCAGGCAAAAAAAAAATTGCCCTCATAGGTGATAATGTTAAGGAGATATTAAGGCCGATTTTTGAATTTTTTATTAAAAATAGAGATATTTTAAATGAATTTTTTGTATTTTTAGATAAAAACTCAATAAAAAATAAGTATTTATATCAAAAATCATTAAAAATTTAATCAAAAATTTTTGTAAATAATTGTTAAGATTACGCTTAATATCTTAAAATTTGTCAAAATTTAGCTATTAAAATAGTTTTTTACAAACTCAATAGCATGGTCTTTTGTCAAAACATCACCTGACAATTGAGCTTCATGCAAGGCATCCATGATTTCTCCCAACTCTCTTGAAGGTTTGATGTTTAACAATTGCATAACATCGTTTCCTGTCAATAATTTAGGGAGAGGTTTTAAAGTTTCTCGAGCTTCCAAATAAAATCTCAATAACATATTCAAATAAGTAATGTTATTTTCAACAATAGCATCAGTGATTTCAGGACCTCTTGCCGATAATCTGTCAGCTTGTGCCAAAATAATGTCATCAATAGAATTATCATCCATCTTGCGAACAAATCTCATCATAATTTTTTCTGTAATTTGTGGTGAGTTCATTACATGTGATGGATAAATATGATATTTTATCATCATTGAAATGTAATCAATTTGTTTGTTTGAAAGATGCAAGTTTTTCAAAAATTTAACCGCTAATTTTGCGCCGACATCATCATGTTTGATAAAACGATGTTTTCCTTCTTCAATTGTCCAAGTTGAAAATTTGCCGATATCGTGCATAAATGCAGCTAATTTCAAATGTGCTAATCTTGAAAAACCGCCAAAATCAACTTTATCCAAATGCTCTTTAACTTCATCTGATGCGGAATTATACAAATTTTGTACTTGTCTTACGGTTTCTATTGAATGATGGAACAAATCCAAATGGTGATGAGAGTTTGGAGGAACTTGTTTTAACTCCTTCACAAATGGGAAAATTTCTTCTAAAATCCAAGTTTTATTCATATTTTCAAGGGCTTTATCGGTGTATTTCCCTGAAAATAGTGCCATAATCTCATGATTAATTCTCTCAACTGCAGGTTTATGGATTAAATCAGCGTATTTGCAAACCGCATTAACAGTTTCCGGAGCCAGTTCAAATCCGTATAAGGCTTGAAAACGGTAAACTCTCAACAATCTCAACGGATCATCGACAAAATTTAATTCACTTACATAATTCAAGCACTTGTTTTTTATATCTGTTACTCCGCCGGAAATATCGATTAATTCGCCGGTTCTGATGTTTACGGCAATTGCATTTATTGTCAAATCCCTTCTCATCAAGTCTTTTTCAATAGAATCGCCGACAGGATTTGTAACATCAATATAATTAATTTTGTCTTTCAAAACCAATCTATAAATACGATTTTCTTCGTCTAATGGTACAAATGTTGCACCTAACAATTCTGCAAGTTTTAATGAAAAACTTCTTGCATCTTCATCCATTACAATTATATCTCTGTCAACACTTTCCAGACCCATATAATAGTCACGAACAGTGCCACCAACAAGATAAATTTTGTTATCAAAATTTTCTATAATTTTTGATAAAATCACATCTGATTTAATTTTGTCTATAATTATTGAATCCATATATTATATTTCCTAACGCTACAGTAACTGCCGTATCAGCTTTTAAAATAAGTTCTCCAAGTGTTAACATTGGAATATTGTTTTCTCTAAACAAATCAAATTCTTTTTGAGAAAAACCACCTTCCGGTCCGATTATAACAACTAACTTGTCATCAATATTAATCGGATTTTTTTGAGTGTAATCAAATAATGACAAATCTGTACATCTTTCGCAAAAAGCAATAACTTTATAACCTTTGTTTTGTAAATTAATAATATTTTCTAATTTGGTTAGCTCAAAACATGTCGGTACATAAGCTCTTTCGCATTGTTTAGAAGCTTCTAACATAATTCTTTGCCATTTTGGAATTTTCTTTTCAATAACAGAAGTTGCTAATGCGCAATTGTCTGTATAAATTGGATAAACTCCATCAACACCTAATTCTGTCGCTTTTTCCATAACAAAATTTTGCGCATCACTTCTCAATGGACTTTGTGCAAGATATAGTTTGAATAACAATTTCCTTTGTGATTTATAACTATTTTCAATATCAACTTCAATTTCTTTATTTGTAACATTTTCTACAACTGTTTCATATTGAATTTGATTTTCGTCAATCAATAACAGTCTTTCACCCTTTTTAATTCTTAAAGATTTAGCAAGGTGATTGAAAGTGTCTTTGTCTGAAATTGTAACCTTGTTATTTATTACATCGTTTGATTTTATGAAAAAATGCGGCATAACAACTCCTTATATAATATATTATAACAAAATAGCGATTTTGTCACTTTAAACATATTAAAGTTCAAAAATTACGATTGTAACATTTTAATAAAAACGTAGCAAAATTTTTTATTTTGAAGTATTATAGGAGTAGCAAAGGGGATTTATTGTGGAAAATAAGACTCAAAATAACAATATGACAATAGGCATACCACGTGGGATGTCCTTTTATAATGACTATCCATTCTATTATGGATTTTTTACAGACTTAGGAATAAAGATTATATTATCTGACATTACAACAAAACAGACCATGTCGAGTGGTTCTTCTCTTGTTGTTACAGAAACTTGTTTGCCGATAAAAATTTATATCGGACATGTTTTGAATTTGTTGGATAAAGGTGTTGATAAAATTTTAGTACCTTCAATTCAATCAATTGCTCCAAAAATTTATAACTGCTCAAAAATCAGAGGATTGCCGGATTTGGTTAGAAACGTTGTAAAAAGAGATTTTACAATGATTGAGGCAACTCTTGACAAATCTGAAAAAAATCAAGGTTTGTATGAGTTTTTGAGTGAAATGGTTGCTCCATTTGGCATTACTGATATGGATAAAATTAAAAAGGCTTCAAAAGCAGGCTGGAGAACATATAACAACTTCCATATTATGTCAAAATCAGGTATGAGCTATCAAAAAGCCATGAATTATGCTTTGCAAGGTAAAGTTTTCATTGAAAATCAAACAAAAGAATATCCGATTTCAATTGCTTTGATTGCTCACGGATATAATATTTTTGACGAACGTGCTTCAATGAAGATTTTTGATAAACTTGAAAAAATGGATGTTAAAGTTTATTCATCATTACAACTTTCAAAAGAGCAAATGGATGACGGCATAAAAGCATTAGGTCAAGATATGTATTGGGCTAATGAACGTGAAATGACAGGTGCTGCAGGACATTTCATGAAAGATAACAAAATTGACGGAATGATTACTGTTACAGCATTTGGCTGCGGCCCTGATTCATTGATGGTTGAACGCATTACAAGAAAAGCCAAAAGATTTAACAAACCGCTTTTGAACTTAACAATTGATGAACAAACGGGTGAAGCAGGTTTTATCACAAGACTAGAGGCATTTGTTGATATGTTGTTCAGAAAAAAACGTGCAAAAATCATTAATAAAATTGAAATTAATGGTGAAAGTTCATATATTCCGAACACAAACTATATTGAAACAACTCATCAATAGATTAATTGATTAGTTTATAAATATTTAAAAGACTGTATTGGCGTTGCTGATATGGTCTTTTTTTATTAAATTATTGCGATTTTGTAAACTATTTGTCTAAGTACAGAAAATGACTTATTATATTAGTATGGAAAATAGTAAGATAGTAGTAGTTGATGATGAAAAAATGGTAACCTCAGCTTTTAAAGCTTTATTTAAAGTTGAGGGATATTCTGATATACATTTGTTTAACAACCCCAAAGAAGCAGTTGAATTTTTGAAAGAAAACAAACCTGATTTAATTATTTCTGACTTTATAATGCCGGAAATGAATGGGTTGGAATTTTTGACTGAGGCGAAAAAACTTCATAATGAAGTAAGTATGATTTTATTGACTGGTTATGCTGATAAAGAAAATGCGATTAAGGCAATAAATGAGATCGGGTTATATAAATATATTGAAAAGCCTTGGGATAACGATGACTTGATGATGAATATTCGAAACGGTATCGAAAGAAGTCATTTGTTAGAAAATTTGAGAAATAAAATTGAAGAACTTGAAATTGCTAAAAAGCAACTTCAAGAATATTCGCAAAATCTAGAAAAAATCGTTGCAGAGCGTACTGCGGACCTTTCTGAAGCTAATAAAAAGTTGTCTGGTATAATTAACTATTGTGCCGACGGAATTATTATTGTTGATGGCGAAGGGAATATTTTGCAAGTTAATCCGGCTTGCGAAAATATGGTTGGTTTGTCTGAAAGTTCGTTATGCAAAAAGAAAATTCAAGAAATCGCATATTCTAATGTAAAAGAATTTAATTCTGCAAAAGATAACAAATCAGGTGAAATCTTTGGTTTGAGTGATGAAAATTCAGAAATTCTTTTGAGAGATTATTTTGTAGTTAACTCATTGAGTGGTATTCATACTCCTGTTGAGATGAGTTTTGCGGCAATTTCATCAGAAGATGGAAAAAATGATAAGTTTGTCGGTGTTATCAGAGATGTGAGCGTTCAAAAAGAAACTGAAAAATTAAGAGATGATTTTATTGCAACGCTTACTCATGATATGAGAACCCCTCTATTAGCGGCTATTCAAACTCTTAAATTCTTCCTTGAAGGTGCTATTGGAGAACTTGATGAGAAACAAAAAGTTCTTTTATCAACAATGTTGCAAAGCAATGAAGATTTGTTGGGATTAGTTAATGCGCTTTTGGAAGTTTATAGATTTGAAAGCGGGAAATTAACTCTTTGCAAGACTGCTTTTCCGGTAAAAGATTTGGTTGAGCAATGTTATTCTGAATTAAAACCGCTTGCAGAAAAGAAAAATATTGATTTTTCTGTAACTTTTGAATTGGATGACAAGCTTCATATTATAGCTGATAGAGCGGAAATTAAGAGAGTTATTACAAATCTTTGCGGAAACGCTTTGAATTATACAAACAAGAATGGAATTGTTAAAGTATTGGCAAAAGCGCA
>CALEJY010000180.1 GCA_937898445.1 uncultured Candidatus Melainabacteria bacterium
ATTTCCCCTTACTCTTTTATAAAAACATAAGACCTGAAACAATTGACACAGTGCGCCGCATAGCATAGCATAGCATAGCATAGCATAGAGGCATTATATCTGGATTTGAGCCTATTTTAAATTCGTTTTTACATTTCTTAATAATTAAGATAAGTTAAATTTTTATTCTTAGTAAAAAATAGTTGAAAACCAGCACCCACCTTACATCACCTCTCACAAAACGTGACATTTAGTCACCTTTTGTTCGGCACAGTCTCATTAGGGAGGGAAATTACTCCTTCCCTTGAGGGAAGGTTGGGATGGGTGCTATCCCGTAAGGGGAAATATTTTTCCATAAAAATCAGTCGTCTGTCCAAATCAATAACTTTTAAACCCTCTCCCGCATTTGTAACGTTCGCTCATGCTCACGAACAACTGCGCCCTCTCACAAAGAGAGAGGGTAATAACATTAACGATACGGACTTTTCACGTTTCACTTCTCACTTCTCACTTTTCACTAAAGCTTAATCTTATAGACATATCGACTTCTTGCATCTATAAGCTCTTATTCTTTGTCGAGAACTTTTATTAGGTGCCAGCCGAATTGAGTATAAACCGGTTTTGATACTTCTCCAACCGGAGTGGCAAATGCTGCTCTTTCAAATTCTTTTACCATTTGACCATGTCCGAAATATCCTAAATCTCCGCCATTTCTTCCTGATGGGCATAGAGAATATGCTCTTGCATAAGCTTCAAAACTCGCTCCGTTATCTATTTCACGTTTAATTTGTTGAGCTTCTGCAGCAGTTCTGACCAAAATATGTTCTGCGTGAACCTGTGTGTATTCCTCAGCAGAAACAACACCTGTCAAAAGAAAAACCATTACTAATAATTTGCAAATATTTTTTACCATAACTTCATCCTACTTTATTTTACATTACAAATCTATTATACAACAGACCTAACCGCATTACGCCCGTTATTTTTTGCCTCATAAAGAGCTTTATCCGCTTTTTCAAACATTTCCCATGCCGATTGGATTTCCGCATTAGAAGAAAGTCCTATACTTACCGTAACTTTTATATCTTGACCTTGAAAAGAATATTTTTGGCCTTCTATTAATTTGCGAAGTCTTTCGAGCGGAATTTTTGCGTTTTCAATATCGGTTTCGGTCAAAATTACAACAAATTCTTCTCCACCATATCTGAAAACATAATCGGTTTGCCTAAAATTGTTAATCATATTGTAAGCGACTTCTCGCAATACATAGTCACCACAAAGATGCCCATAAGTATCGTTGATTTTTTTGAAAAAATCAATATCGACAATCGCAACACTCAAATTATTGCCATAGCGTTTTGAACGTGCAAATTCTCTATCAAAATTACTCTCAAAACATCTGCGATTACTCAATCTGGTGAGCGCATCAGTTTCAGACAAGTGTTTTGTTTGTGTGTACATAAAATTGATTTTTTTTATGACATCCATTTTGTTATCGTCAGGAATATTAAAGCTTTTAATAATATCCTGAATATTCTCCTGAATTTTGTCCAAAACATCAGAAGGTATTTCAAAATCCATGTTTGTAAAATTGTTTTTTTCCATAACCAAAATTATCATATCAAAAACATTGAACGTAATCTATTTTTTTGTTAAAATTAATCCGAATTATGAAATTTACTGCGGAAGAAATGCTTAACAAATATTCAATCAACCCTGAACACGCTAAAGAAGTGCGCAGGTTGGCTATGATGATTTTTGATGAAGCGGATGAAAAACTTTTTTCAATGAACGAAAAAGAAAGAGAATATTTAAGAGCGGCGGCTCTTTTGCACGACATTGGTTATTTTGTGGAAGAAAAAGGGCATAACAAGCATTCAATGAGATTGATTATTGAAAACGGACTTGAATGTTTCGATTATACCGAAACAAAAATTATTGCCTGCATTGCAAGGTATCATAGAGGAAGTTTGCCGGACAAAAACGAGCATGAATATTACAACACACTTGAAAAAAGTGAAAGAAAAGTTGTTAAACGCTTGGGCGGAATTTTGAAATTGGCAGACGGGTTAGATAAAGATCACAAAAAACTTATCGAAGATATAAAAATTGATTTTGATTTCAAAAACAGTATTGCAAAAATTATATTAATAACAGGAACTGAAAAGCCTGATATATCAGCAGCAATCAGGAAACGTGATTTGTTTGAAATCGGGTTTAAATGTCAAAGTGTAATCCTAATTAATATGTAAAATTTTCTTAATATTTCGCCTAAAATTGTAACATTTCTTCATGAAAAATACTTTATATAAGTAAGGGAACAAATGGGGTTTACGAAACAAAAATCGTAAGTTAAAGGTGAAAAAAATGTCATTCGATGTAAATGTTTTGAGTACAAAACCTGTTATCAAAGCGGCAGCATCTATGCAAAATGACGGCGGCGGCGGTAACTTAGGTTACATGTCTCAAGGGGAAAAACAAGAAAAACAGGAAAGAAAATATTTGGATGAAAGTATTTTCTTGAAAGATAGTCAAGGCGATATTTTTACATTCGACAAAGAGCCTGAAATGCCGGAAGAAAAATCTATTATCGAAAAAATCGTAGATGCTATCAAAAAAATTATTATTAAATAGAAAAAATCCTTTACAATAAAAATTTATGGGATTATATTAAGTGTATAATATACACTACCCCATAATTATTGAAAGGATTCTTTGTTATGAAAATAGGATTTAAACCTCAAACTTTAGTTAAAAATCTTGCAACGGAAACTTTTTCTAACAACGGAAATACTCTTAACAGAATTATAGAAATTCCGGCAACCGCAACAAAACCAGAACGTGTTCTTGACATTACTTACAAAAAAGGAGAATTTTTCCCAACTCAATGGTATGTTGCAAATTACAATCTATTTAGCAGAAATGGCAAAAAAGTTGTAAATAAAACTCTTGTAAATCAAAAAGCTCATCCAGATGAAATCCATTCTGTAATAACAACTTATGGTACAAACGGATACGCTAAAGAAGTTACAATTGATGTTTCTAACGGCGATGTTAATAGAACTGCAAAAACTATCAGCAAATAGTAGTTTCTAAAGTTAAAATATTGCCAAAAAATTCGATTTTATGCTATCATTTTTTTTATGGATAAGAAAATTAAAATCGGATTAATTGGACTTGGAACAGTCGGTTCAGGTGTTTTTAAGACTTTAAAGTCTTTTGATAATATTGAAGTTAAAGCGATTGCGGTTCGCAATATCAACAAAAAGCGTGATATAGAAGGTTTAGACAATTCTATAATCACTGATGATGCTTATAAAATCGTTAACGATCCCGAAATTGATATCGTTACAGAACTTGTCGGTGGGTTAGAACCTGCATTTGACTTAATTGCAACTGCAATAAAAAACGGAAAACACATTGTTACTGCAAACAAAGAACTTCTTGCAAAACGTGGGGAAGAATTATTCAAAATTGCAGAAGAAAACAACAAAGTTATTTTATATGAAGCTGCAATTGCCGGCGGAATTCCAATTATAATGCCGATTAAGACTATTCTTGCAGGGAATAAAATTAACCGAATTGAGGCAATCGTAAACGGCACAACAAACTACATTTTGACTAAAATGGATGTACAAGGTGCGTCTTACGAAAACGTATTGAAAGAAGCGCAAGAACTCGGTTATGCAGAAGCTGATCCAACAGGAGATGTGGAAGGTTTTGATGCTGCGTACAAAATCGCAACTCTAGCATCAATTACGTTTCAACAAAGAATTAAAATCGAAAATGTCTATCGAGAAGGGATTACGAAAATTCGTGCGCAAGATATGCACGCCGCAAACGATTTAGGCTATAAAATTAAACTTATCGCATCTGCATATATGGACAAAGACGGCTTGGCAGACGTAAGAGTTCATCCGATGTTGGTTTCAAAAAAATCAACTTTGGCACATATTGATTACGTAACAAATGCGGTATCATTAAGCGGTCATCCGGTAGGAAACATAACACTTTCAGGGCCAGGAGCAGGGGAATTTCCAACTGCAAGCTCTGTTGTAGGCGATATTCTTGCAATAGCTGCCGAAATCGGTAAATCTGATTACATCTTGCCTATGATGAGGTGCAAACATTCTCAAAATGCACAGATGAAAGATATTTCACAAACAATTAACAAGTATTATATTTCGATTAACGCAAAAAATAACAAGGGGGTAATCGGCAAAATCGGTACTATTTGCGCAGAGCATGACATAAGCCTTGCAAGCATCGTTCAACGTTGCGTTTCTGAGGACAATACGGCTGATATCACGGTTATTACAGAACTTGTAAAAGAAGAAAATATGCAAAAAGCGATTAAATTGATTGAACAAGACGGAAATAAAGTAAATAGTTTAATTCGAGTTCAAGTTTAAATTATTCGTAGAATTTTTCGATATTAAATTTGTATTTTTCGACATCATCAAAATTAAAAATTTCTTGTAAATTAGCATTTAACGCACGAGAGATTTTGAACAAGGCACTGATTGTAATATCACGTTTCCCAGCCTCAATCATTGCAATATGAGAGCGAGAAACAGTTGATTCAAGTGACAAATCCTCTTGTGTCATCTTTTTTTGCTGCCTAATTTTGCGAATATTTATACCTAAATCTTTCTTAAAATCGTTGCACATAAATATATTTTATGCTATGTTGCTACTAGCGACTGTCGCTAGTAGTGACAATAGGGGTAAGATATGAGATTTGTTAAAAAAATATGTAAAAAATTAGAATGCTTGGATGCAAAGATGCATAGAGGTAAAGTTGGTTACTGGAAAATAGATTTTTATTCGTCATTGCGAGCGATAGCGAAGCAATCCAGTGAAAATTGTCACCCTGAATTAAATTCAGGGTCTATCAATGCTAATTTAGAACCCTCTCCCGAATTTCTAAGTTCGTCACAACTCACTAAGAAATTCAACCCTCTCACAAAGAGAGAGGGCAGTAGTTTTAACGCTACGGGCTATTCACTATTCTCCACTCACCATTCACTTATTCTTAACGATATGGACTTTTCACGTTTCACTTCTCACTTTTCACTCAAATCAGCTGCATTTACATTGGCAGAGGTTTTAATCACTCTCGGTATTATTGGAGTAGTTGCAGCTATGACTATGCCGACGTTGATTAATAATATCAATAACAAAGCGAATATCAACAAATTAAAAAGAGAATATTCTCTTTTGCAACAGGCATTCCAACAAATCGCAGCTGATAATGATTTGGAATTTAAAAATGCTATAGCAGATTGCCCAAATGCAAATGGTACAAAAAGGAATGCGTGTTTAAAAGATATTTTTAAATCAAAATTAAAGACAGTAGCTGATTGCGATAGCAACGATGGTGACAATTTAGGCAAATGTTTTGTTAAGCGTAGTAATGTTAAGTCATTAACGGGGTATTCTGTTCCATTTAGTATGGATCCTTTTCGGGATTCTGATTCTGGTATGATTTTGGATGATGGTGCTTCTATCGCAATGCAACTTGATTATGCCGATTGTACAAGCTCTTTAAGTGATGAAAAGCGACGTTGTGGAAGATTGGTTGTTGATGTGAATGGTCCAAAACAAAATCCTAATACTTTGGGGAAAGATATATTTTTCTTTGAGCTTTATAAGGATAAAATAGTTGCTCCTATTTGTGTGGGGTATGGATGTGATAGTCTTGAAACTCAAAGTATGTACAAAGCAAGTGAATATTTACTTAAGTAAACTGCACTTGCAAAAAATATGTCTATAATTAAACCAAAATCTTAACTTTGCCGACTTTTTGGTTGTGTAAAGTTTTGATGTCCAAATCCATTGGAATATCTGCCCAATGCAAATTCTTTAATGTTTGGCAAACGACTAATTCTCTTGCTTTCATATCGCAATCAGAAATTTTTACGACAAAAGCTTCTTCGGATTTTGTATTAACAACAATACACAATCCGCCTGCGCCAACTTTTGCAACAATATTTTGAGAATTTTCGATAATTTTTGTGTCGGTTCTGTCCTCTCCGCCAATAATATATGGATGGTTTAAGAACGCATTTTTAATTTTTTCGTATTTTGGGTTGCAAAATAAATTCAAATACCCATGCAACATATTAGTTAGTGGCATTGAAACAATCGGAACTCCGCAACCGTCAGTTGTTACGGGATATTCTTTTGTAACTTTACATAGTTCGTAAATCTGTTTTTTTATTGCTTTTTGCAAAGGGTGTCCGGGACTATCGTATGTCGACAAATCCCAACCTTTCATTTTGCACAAACCCAACATCATAACGTGTTTGCCTGAACAATTGTTTTGCAAAGGATGTTCAGATAAACCGTTTAATAGCATTTTTGCCTGTTCGGTTTTTGATAAAGGTTTATGTAATCCGCATTTTAAATAACTTTCGTCTAAACCTATTTTTTTGAGGAGATTTCCTGCAGTTTTGACATGAATTTCTTCGCCTGCGTGGGATGCACAACAAATAGCGATTTCTTCTTCTGTCATCTCATAGAATTTATCCATTCCATAATCTATCAAAAGGCTTGCTTGTAGCGGTTTTGCGCATGAACGAAGGTAAAACGGGTAATTTTTTGCATCGCCTGTAAAATCAAATGCTTTGTTTTTGTTTGCAAGCACAATAAAACCGTAATGTTCTTGATCTACAAGTCCATCTCGTTCATATTCTACTAATAATTCTGGTTCTGTGTTATTGCTGACCATTTCTTTTTACCAATTCTAACAATTGAAGCATTTTGCGTTTAAGTTTAAGATTTTCGTCTTTAAGTTTCGCAATTTCATCTTCGTATTTTTGACTTTCGTTTGAAAAAGTTGTTTCAGATTTTGGAACAGTGTTGTAGTCAAGAATAAAGCGTTTTTTCGCTTCTTCTTTCAGTTGAAGAACTGCTTTCAAATCGCCTTCTGAAACAAAACCTAGTTGAACAAGGATTTCTCCAAATTTTTTAGGGTCGTTAGAACCTTCGGCATCTCTGTGTGCAAGGATTGCTTTTTGTAATTGATCTACAGTCAAAGCACCTTTTTGTTTGAAATACTCTCCAACTCTGAATTTGCCGGCAATATAACCTGCCATTGCGTGAATTTCTTTTGAGTCAGGAATTTTGATAAAGTTTTGTTCAAGGCAAAGTTCATAATATTTTGCGACTTCTTCCATAGACAAAAAAGTATTTACAGATATTTCAATCATACTATATTCATTTGCGCAACCTTGAAGGAAATTGTAGATATTGTTATCAAGTCCGCATTTGTGTTCCATAAGCTCAGTTTTGCCTTTAAATGTAAGAGTTGGAACGAATGCTGAAAAAATATCTTGTTTATGGTTTCTCAAGAAATCTTCGCAATCATAATCCTGCATTTCTTTTGCGAGTTTCAAATAAATGACTTGTTTAATCCAAAGTGGAACGTTTAAAACTTTTTCCAAAAATAATTCAAAAATGTTCTTTCTCAAATCAACCTCTCAATAAATCCTATGTGTTTTTAATTATAACATAGTTTTTATTTTTATTCAAGTTCTAAATCCTTCTATTTTATCCCCCAAAAGGCGGATTAAAAAATTCTGCTTTGTGGTATTGATTTATGTCTTTAAAAATTGTATTATTAAAAGAAGCATAACTAAATTTATGTTTCTTTTTTTTAACAAAACTGAAAATAGTTGAATAATATACTAATTAAATAAC
>CALEJY010000181.1 GCA_937898445.1 uncultured Candidatus Melainabacteria bacterium
TTGTTTCTGGGTATGTTTCAAGATATTTTTTCGCAACAGGGATTAAATAATCTCCCGGGTAGAAATTTTTTCTTTCAACTTCATCTGTCGGAAAATCAATATCTGAACCCAATTCTTGTTGTATTCTGATTTCTAAAGAATGACCAAGTTTTTGGATTTGTGAACCTGCGTCATTAATATAAAATTCTTGATAAACATCGTGTCCGTAGAATTTTAATAGGTTAGCCAAAACTGACCCCATAGCAGCCCAACGACCATGTCCGATATGGAAAGGACCGGTTGGGTTTGCTGAAACGTATTCAAGAATAATTTTTTCTGTTTTTACGTTTTGAGGTTTTCCAAATTTTTTAGGGTTGGCAAAAATTTCATTAACCAAGTTTGAAAGAATTGTTTTTCCTGCTTTAAAGTTGATAAATCCTGCAACTACAGAGTAGTCATTATCTTCTTTATCAATAAATTCAACAATTGCATTTGCAATTTGAGGTGGTGCAATTCTTGCAAAACGAGCTAATGAAGAAACGTTTACTGCATAATCGCCAAAATCTGCATTTTTAGGGCGTTCTACAGACAAACTTCCTTTTGTATATTCAGTCATTGAGCCTAATTTGTTGGCTGCAATTGCTTTTTCAATAGCATTTTCAACTTTTTCTATAAAATAATCTTTAATCATCTTTTTCTCTCCTGTAGGTCTATTTTAGCATGGAAAAGTAGAAAAGCAAAATGGAATATTAATTGGCACCCCTCCCTGCCTCTCCTCAAAAGGGAGGAGGAATATTTAAGTTATTTTTTATTTTCTTTTCCCACAAATAAACGATTTTATAATCCAAAATGTTTGTAATATAATACTAATATGATGAACGTTCAAAACATTGTCGACAGAATTAGAGAAATCATTGATGATGAGACTTTAGATCAGCTTAAAGAGGAGCTGAACAGCTATCACGTTGCAGATTTGGCTGATATTTTTCAGGCATTGAAACCTGAAGAAAGATTGCAATGCTTTAAACTTTTAGAAATCGACAAAGCTGCTGATTTGATGGAATATTTGCCTCCTCAAATGCAGGTTGAATTGTTGGGTGATGTTGATCAAAACTTTGCATCCCAAATTATTACACAGTTGCCGCATGATGCTGCTGCCGACGTTTTAGGTGATATGGAAGAAGATGAGAGTGAAACTTATCTTGATAAGTTACCGCACAAGTTTTCAGAAGAAGTCAGAGAACTTTTGACATATAACGAAGATACCGCCGGTGGTATTATGAACCCTGTTGTGCTTACTGTTAATTGTGATATGAGTGTGCAAGATGTCTTAAATCATATTAGAATTAAAGCGGAAGAAGACAATATGGAACTTTATTACGTCTATGTTGTCGACAAACAAAACCACTTGTTGGGCGTTGTTTCTTTAAGAAAACTTTTGACATCTCCAATTAACCAAAAAGTTGAAGATATAATGATTTCCGATATTGTTAAACTTCATGTTGACGATTATAGCGATTATATTATTGACGAGTTTATGAAATACCAATACAACGCTTTGCCTGTTGTTGATTTGTATAATAGGTTAAAGGGTATGATTACGTGGGATGACGTTCATGATTTGTTTGAAGAAGAAACAACAGAAGAAATCTACCAATCATCAGGTATTTCGACAGAAGTTGTTGATGAAGATGAGATCCTTACAGGTAACATCTTTAATTCAATCAGAGCGAGAACTCCATGGTTATTTATCACTCTTATTGGAGAATTTATTGCAGTTAATGTCGGTAATCATTTTGACCATACATTACAGGCTTTGCCGATTATTGCTATATTTATGCCATTGTTGGCAGGTTTAGGCGGAAACATTGGTACTCAAAGTATTACGTTGATTGTTCGTGGGTTGTCTACAGGACAAATTACTTTGTCATCTGCGGTTCATCATATTTTGAGAGAAGCTTGTATCGGTTTGTTTATCGGTTCAATTTTTGGCGTGCTTGTAACCCTTGTTTGTTGGGGATGGCAGCATAGTAAAGCTTTAGGTGCGGTTGTTGGTTTGGCTATGGCTATAAATATGACAATTGCTACCGTTATTGGTACATTTACACCATTTGCCCTAAAAGCAATGAAAGTAGATCCGGCTGTCGCATCCGGCCCCGTTATTGCGACAACTATTGATGTTTTAGGGTTGGCAATTTACTTTACGTTAGTGTCAACTTTCTTAATTAAGGTTATGTAAAAAGGTAAAAATATGACAAATCAAACACAAAGAAGACGAGAGTATAGAACACGTAATTTTGTAAAAAGAGCTAAACAACAAAGAGAAGAACGTTCTTCATTCGCAAAAGTTTTAATCGGTATGATTATTGTATTTATCGGCGTAATTATGAGTATATTTTTGATGGCTGATAATGAAAACTTTTTAGAAGAACATTTTGGCGAAAATTCTTTTATAACAAAATTGTTCCAAAAACTTACATTAAGCAATAATAATAAAGAACATGCCGACTTTGCTTTGCCGTTCGGATTAAGACGACAAAATATTCTTTTCTTAGGTGTTGATGCGAGCGGAAATCCAAATGATTTGTGGACAGGGACAAGAACTGATACAATTATTTTGGTAAATATTGACCCTAGAACAAAATCTGTAAACGCTTTGTCAATTCCTCGTGATAGTAAGGTTTATCTTCCTGGAGATAATGGCGTAAATAAAATTAACGCAGCTCACGCTATTGGTGGCATTGAGATGACAAAAAGAACTATTGAGGACACTTTAGGTGTTCATATTGATAGATATATTATGGTTCATGACAGTGCCGTAAAAGAAATTGTTAATGCTATGGATGGTTTGGATGTTTATGTTGAAAAACCTATGCACTACAATGATAACGCAGGTCATTTGCATATTAATTTTAATAAAGGGGAGCATCATTTAGACGGTCAACAAGCGGTAGAATATTTGAGATTTAGACATGATGCGTTGGGCGATATCGGTAGAACTCAACGTCAACAATGGTTGTTAAGAAGTCTTTTGACAAAAATGAAACAACCTTCTACTATAACAAAAATTCCTGATATTATTTCAGTTGCTAAAAAATATGTTAAAACTGATATGTCTTTCTATGAAATGAGCCAATATGCAGCACTTACAAAACATATTGATATGGACAAAATTGAAGTTGCAATGCTTCCTGGTGCGCCAAACCAAAAAGGTTATATCAGTTATTGGATTTTAGACCCTGAAAAAACTCAGGAAGTCGTCAATAGAGTAATTTATCGTGATAACAAGGGAGCGTTTGATGAAACAACTCCTGTTACGGCTAGTGTGCTTGCTTCTGATAGTGCAAGAGGTGCGCAAATGGCTGAAAACTTGAGAAGTGCAGGTATTGAGGTTAAATGTACAGGCAGAGCATCTCGTGCGCATTCGCAATTTGTAGCCCATTCAAGTAAAATTACAAACGAGTATTACAATCATTTGACTAAGAAAAACGAGGCATTTGGCGGTTTACAATTTGTATATGATCCGGTGAATTACCAATGCGGCGAAACAGATTTCACTATTATTTTATCGGGGAATTAATTCCCCGTTTTTTGTGCTTGTAGCTCAGTTGAATAGAGCGTCGCCCTCCGAAGGCGAAGGTCGTGGGTTTGACTCCCATCAAGCACATATTACATAAAAAAGTAGGTTGCCCCTTTTGGGAGCAACCTTTTGTTGTTAATACATAATAGAGATGGTTATAAGTATGTTAAATTGATTAGTAATTCATTGTCCAGTTGTTTTCGCCGGCTAACAATTCGTAGCAGCCAGTACCTGTAGCATTTGATGTACAATCTCCTGATGAACCGCTAAATCCCGGAGTTCCGTCTGCTGCACTAAGAGTAAAGATAAATAAATCTCTACCTGCGATATTTGGACCTTCTTGTCCGTTTGTATCAGTTGTTACAACTACATTCCCGTCATCGTCTTTTGCAAGACAAATTGCTGCAGAATCAGCTAATACATAAGAATTTCCGCCACAAGAAAAAGTTGCATCTGCAACAGTTCCTGTAATACTTCTATATTTTTCATTTGCAAAACATCCTGTTGTGCTATTACTATCACAAGTTTTAAGAATTTTAAAATGATTTGTTACAAAGTTATCTAAGTTGTTATAACCTGTTGTTGCAGAGAATTTTGCTTTTCCTTCTTCTGTCATAAGCATATCTGCAGCGTTTGACATATCATTTACGACTTTTCTCAATTGAACTGTCAAAGCTTTTCTTTGATAGTTGCTTACCAATGTAGGAACTGTCAAGGCTGATATAATGCCGATAACACCCATTGTAATAAGTACTTCCGTTAATGTAAATGCGGATTTTTTATTCATTTTTATACCTTTCTAATAATTCATTTTCCAGTTGTCATCGAGAAGTCGAGACAAACACCCTTCACCAATTTTCGAAGTTGTACATTTTGCAGCTATTTCTGTTCTTTTGTCTGTTTTGTCGGAACTGCTTAATTTTGGATCAACTTCGTCAATTGTAAAATCTTCGTAAATATTAAACGTAAACAAATCTCTGCCTGAAATATTTGGAGCTTCTGTTCCGTTGGTGTCAATGTAGACTTTGGCAGGATTTTTGGTTTTGTTATTGCTTTCATCAGTAGTGATATTTGCAGGAATTACACAAATTGCTGCTCCATTTGTTGCGCTAATTGTATAGCCATCGCAAGAAAAGTTTGTTGCAGTTCCTGTACTTATGTCGCTATAGCTGGCTGCAAAACAAGGTTGAGCGGTTGTTCCGCAATCTTTTTTTACTTTATAGTATTCTGTTAAAAATTGACCTGCAGTCTCAGCAACAGTTTTACCCTCTTTTTGGTTCAAAATTGACTTATACAAACCTTTTGAATAGTTTTCTGTTTGAAGAACAGTCAAATTTTGTTCCATATCAGAATAATTTTTTTGTACCAATGAAAGCAATGATTGCTTTTGATAATGTCCGATAACAACCGGAACTGTAATCGCAGAAATTACACCGACAACACTCATAGCTATCAGTACTTCTGTCAAAGAAAATCCCAAAAATAAATGTTTATTCATATAATCTCAATCTCTATTACTATACTCTTATTATAACGTGTTTTTCAGAGATTGTCAATTGTTTATCACGGGGTAAATTATGCTAAACTTCAATAAAAAGTCGTTGTCCGACAATATTTTGTTTGCCATTATAATATCCTGCAAAGTAGCCGCCCCTGACAGGTGCATTTTTTGCGTAGGCATTTAAGCTATGTCCGTTATAATTTACAAACGGGTTGTTGCTATATGGATTTGAAGATGTGCTTCTTACCGGTGTAGCAACCTGTGTTGTTTGCGGAACAAACATTTGTGATAATAAATTTACAATACCTGCCATTTCTACCTCACTTACAAAATAAAAATTAATGATTAATTTCTATTTGTCATTATTGTATCACAATTTTGAATAAATTATTAATAAAACTTAATAAAATCCGTCGTTTATACGATAAATATTTCTGCTTTAACTTCTTTTGGATTTATGCTACAATAGACTTATGGATAAAAAGAAAAAAGTTTTAATAGTTGGAAATTCTGCAAAAGAATATGCATTAGTTAAAAAGTTCAAAAATTACGATTGCGATATTTTTGTATTGTCCGGAAACAGTGCAATCTCTGAATTGGCTGAATGTGTTGATATCAGAGAAGAAAATGTTCAAGAAATATTGGAATATGTTCTTGAAAATGCAATTGATTTAACGATTGTGACATCTGAAATTGCAATAAAAAATAATATTGCAGAATTGTTCCAAAGTAATAATCAACTTATTTTCTGTCCTACGGCACAAAGTGCGCAGTTTACATTAAGTCGCTCTGCCGGTAAAAGATTTTTGTATAAATTGAGAATCCCAACCCCGAGATTTGGAATTTTTGATAAATTACCTCTCGC
Organism: uncultured Candidatus Melainabacteria bacterium; assembly: GCA_937898445.1. Lineage (GTDB taxonomy): Bacteria > Cyanobacteriota > Vampirovibrionia > Gastranaerophilales > Gastranaerophilaceae > Stercorousia. The sequence continues at coordinate 5,926 of CALEJY010000181.1, forward strand.
AATTGATTATTTGAAAAATGCTCCAATGCCACAGGTGATTAGAGCTGATGAAAATTCAAATTCCGCTGATAGATTGGTTTGTACGACTTTTGCAACTTCAAAAACTTTTGTTGAAGATTTGTTCAATAAAAGCGAAAACAAAGTTGTTTTAGAAGATTATGTTTATGGTCATGAATTTACAATTTATGTTGTGACCGACGGATATAGTGCTTTGCACCTCGCAACTGTTGCAAATTATAAGTTTGCAGAAGACGGTGATGGTGGGATTTTAACGTCTGGGGTAGGTGCTTTTACTCCTGATTATAAGGTTTCCAGTGATATTGAAAATTCTGTTATGCAAAATGTTGTAGAAAGAGTTTTAGATTCTTTGCAACGCAAAGAAACTCCATATTTGGGAGTTTTAGGTATTGATTGTGTATTGAATACTGATGGAAGTTTTGTTGTATTAGACTTCAAACCTTTTTTGTCAGACCATGACGCTGAGGCTGTTTTGAATCTAGTTGATGAAAATTTATTAACTCTATTTGAAGCATGCGCAGTTGGTTCGTTCGCTGATGATTATGAAAGAATTAATGTTTCTGACAATTCTTCTGTTTCATGCGTAATTTCATCTCGCAAAAAAGGTGAAATTATTAAGGGGTTGGAGCTTGTTGAAAGTGATATTACTCATTTTGCGACAACAAAAAATAAATATTTTGAATATGAAACTGTTGAAGGGAAAACACTTGTTTTGACTAAAACCGCTAAAACCCTTTCAAGAGCTAGAAAACACTTGTATGAAGATGTTGAATTAATATCTTTCAGCGGTAAAAAGTGCCGAAATGATATTTGTGAGAAGGTTGAAAAATTTTAGAACTTCATTATATATAAAAATATGAAGAACTATTATTCTATTCTTGGAGTTACACCTGACAGTTCTGAGGCTGAAATCAAGTCAGCTTATAGACGTTTGGCTAGAAAATTTCATCCTGACGTAAACCCTGACGGAGCTTCTCGTTTCAAAGATATTAGCGAGGCTTACGAAACACTTTCTGATGCAAAAAAACGTTTTCAATATGACACAATAAACGGATTTTTCAAATCATCTTCTTATAAAAAAGAAAAACAACAAACTTCTCCAAACGAGGCACAAAATCAGTATAAAAAAACATCTGCAAATTCAAATTCTACTGATGAAAAAAAGTCTGAATATTCATCAAAACCTCAAATGGATAAGCAAGAGTTTTCAAAGAAAATTAATGATATTTTTGAAACCTTTGCCAAACCTAAAAAAGAAAAGCCTTTGCCGAAAAAAGGTGCGGATATTTATGAGGAAATTTCGATTTCTATAAAAGAAGCGATAAATGGAACAGAACGAATGATAAACGTTGTTCATGCAATGGAATGTCCGCATTGCAAGGGGCGAAAATTTATCAATGGCGCAGTTTGTCCTGTTTGTAACGGAAGTGGCGAGAAAACAGAGCATAGAAAAATATCTGTCAAAGTTCCTAAAAACGTTAAAAACGGCGCAAAACTCCGAATTAAATCAGAAGGAAATTCCGGTGAAAACGGTGGCAAAAACGGCGATTTGTTCTTAAAAATCAAAATTGAGCCAAATTCAAGAATATCTTTTGATGGTGATAATATCATTTATAATATCCCGATAACTCCTGTAGAGGCGGTTTTTGGCGGGAAAAATTCCACTTGCAGGGGCGCAGGGGGGCGTATTTGCTTTTCCACAAAAAGCGCATGAGGCTGCGCACCATACTGGACTTGGGGTACGGGCCGAAATAGACGTCTTTGCCCGGCAATTTTTTGCGCGCGA
>CALEJY010000182.1 GCA_937898445.1 uncultured Candidatus Melainabacteria bacterium
CATAAAGTTGATAATCTTTTTCTCTCATACAAAATCCTTTCTAGTGCAATGACACATTCATCCCTTGTTTATGGAATTAAATCAACTAATTGTGTTTAGTAAGAAACATTTAAAGAAATGTTAAGTGGTTTAAATTCAATAAAATCAGCAGTTTAGGTTACTTGCAAATCTTGCAAGTAACCTCTTTTAGATATTTATAATATTAGTTAAATCAGAACATAATTCTCTAAAATCTATGCCATATCTCCAAATTTTTTCTGCCAAATGTAAGTTAGTCTTGCACTCTCTGATACAAAAGTTGTTGTGTAACTATAGTTATAAATAAGCAAAGTGGCTTAAAGCCACTTTGCCCAACCCATTTTTGGAGTGTTATATCCATGTCTACAGTGTGATATAAAGCATCAGTTGCCAATTTTTGCAAATCCGGTGATACTACACGTGAACCCGTAGTTTCTTCTGCATAGTCTTCAAGTTCTTTTTGTATCATATATTGTTCTTTTGCACTAGTAAAGCCTTGTTTTGCCAGAGAATTAAGGTACAATGTTTCGTGCATCATACTAATTTGATTTGGTTTAGCTAATGCAGAAAGTATTAATTGAGTTAATGCATCAACCTGATCATCGTGTTTTCCATGTGGAAAAGCATTGATTTCACTTTTAAAATTATCCAACCAAATAGCCTCTTTTGGTAACAATACTTGTCCTGAACTTATATATAAAGAAGCAGAATTTGCCCTTTCAACTTTGCTACCAGTTGGCGAGTATGAAATAGGATAAATTTGTTTTTCTGTTTTTAAATATTGTATCAAGTTTGTACTAACAGAACTTTCTTCAATTACCAAATGATTACAACTCTTTAGCTTGTACAATTTTGTAATCTTTGATACCAAATTTGAAAAATCATCTTTAAATCGTTGAATATCCATAATATATAAGCATTTATTATAATATTTTGCAGTAACACAAACCGAATAATCGTTGTTTTTACCATCTTTTAATGCTATATCCCAACTTTGAAAAACCTATCCATTAGGTGGTAACACATCATAACGAGCAAATTTTTCAAAATCAATAACGTTACCTTTTTCAGGTATTGGACGTTGTTGATATTGTGCTGAAAAATTATATTCACCCATTAACAATCTTTGTTCTTCAAGTTTATCTAATGGTTCTAAGTGTGAATTTAGAACATCGCCTTTCTTTCGCCCAACTTTTTTACCAATTGAAAGAGTAAATTCTTCATCTTTTTCTGCGATTGCAGGAAGAGATAAAACTTCTCAGCTATTTTGTTTTAATAAATGTCCGGTCAAATCATCTATATGTAAACGCTGCATTACAACAATGATAACCCCTTCAACTTTGTTGTTTAATCTTGATATAAGAGTGTTATCATACCAGTCATTTACCTTTTTTCTTTTTGTTTTAGATAGAGCATCACTTGCTTTAATTGGGTCATCTATGATAATAAAATTACCATCGTTTCCAGTTAAAGTGCCCTCAACAGATGTCGCATAACGAAACCCATTTTTTGTTGTTTCGATGTAGTCTTCTGTGTTTTTAGCTCCGATACAAGTTTTAAAAACTGATTTATAAAAATCTGTTTCCATTAATTGACGAGTTTTTCGAGCATTACTGCTTGCAAGTTCTTGTGAATAACTTACAGAGACAATTCTTTCAGATGGTTTATGCCCTAAAATAAACGCTGGAAAGCAAATATTTACGCAGTACGATTTTAAATTTCTAGGAGGAATGTTTATTATTAGACGTTTTATATCTCCTGTAAAACATTGATAAAGTTTGTCGCATATAAGTTCCAAATGCCAATTCTCGTGGAATTTTTGAGAATTGTCAATTTCTTCAAAAGATTTTCGCATAAAAGCATAAAAATCTTTTCTAAAAATTGCATTTAATACAGTACTAGTTTTCATTGTTAAACCTCCTTGTTATATAATCTTCTATTATTTGAGCATCATTTGCAGATAACTCTTCATCAACTTCTTTTGTTAGGTTAGTTTCAGAAACTAAAATTGGAAGTAGCAATTTTATTGCTGAGTTTTTTTCATTTAATGCTTCTGCAACTAACTTTTTGGCAAGGGCTTGTTTTTTAGTGATCTTTTTGGGTTTACCACTTTCTTTTACCATAATTTTTTCTTGCATTTCGTCTAAGGCATTTTCTGCAAAAGTTGCATTATTCTTAGGGCGACCTTTCGGATTGCCAGAAACACCTTTTTTAAATTGATGTTCTTTGGGTGGGCGTTTATAGCCCACCTCATAATCTCTATGCTCTGACATTATTTCACACCTCCTTCTTGGTTTAATAATTTAGCTTTTTTGCCTGTAAGTTTTTCCCAGCGATACAAAATTACATCACAGTATTTAGGCTCTAATTCAATAATTCTAGCCCTACGATTAGTTCTTTCAGCCGCAATTAATGTTGAACCTGAACCACCAAAAGCATCTAAAACAAGTGCATTATTAGCCGAGCAATCAAGTAAGGCATCCATAATCATAGTAGTTGCTTTTACTGTCGGGTGTAATTTTGCCAAAATTTTAGATTGAGGGTTGCTTGCACGCATTCCAGGATATTTCCAAACATTTGTTCTATATCTGCCATGGACACCAAGTTCAATGTTGTTAATATGTGAAGCATTACCTTTTTTGAACACAAAAACAAATTCATGTTGAGAACGGTACAATGATCCCATTCCTCCATTGCCTTTATCCCAAATGCAAATATTTAATAATGAGGCATAAACGGAACGTCCTGCACTTAATATTTCATACAAATGTCGCCAATCCATACATTGGTAATGTATTGAACCCTCAACAGAATATTTTGCTTCAAGTTCAAATGCAGTTTTTAAAAAAGAAATAAATTCATCATTGGTCATTTCGCCAGATTCTTGAGCAAATTCCGTATGTTGAGGTTGTTTTGTAATACCTGAAATTTTAACATTATATGGTGGATCAGAGAAAATAACTTGGGCTTGTTCTTCACCCAACAAAGCTTTATAACTACTTTCTTCTAGTGAATTACCACAGTACAATTTATGTTTACCTAATTGCCATAAATTACCTGTATTCACTCGTTTTGGAATATTTACTGTGGTATTAAAGAAATCTTCAATATCTTTTTTTGGGTCTTTCGCTTCTTGTATTGATTCAGGATTAATAATCAAATCAATTTCAGGAAGTTCAAACCCTGTAATAGTTGCATCAAAATTTAGTTCTGGCTCAAGATTCATTAAGTAGTCTAGTTCTATTTTTAAGATATCTTTGTCCCAACCTGAGTTTTCAGCCAGTTTATTATCTGCGATTACATAAGCACGAAGTTGGTCTTGAGTTAAGTCCTTCAAACAAATAGTCGGTATAAACTCAAGATTTAAATCAATTGCTGCAAGAACTCTGCCGTGTCCGGCAATAATTGTATTAGATTCATCTATTAAGACTGGATTATTAAATCCGAAAACTTCAATACTTTTTGAAATCTGATGCAATTGTTTTTTACTGTGAGTTCTTGAATTTCTTGTGTTTAATTTTAATTCATTTGGATTTTTGTAGAGAATCCTTAACTCGTTTTGAAAATGTTTCAATTTTGTTTCTCCTTAGTTTTTTACGATATGCAAAATGCATCCATA
>CALEJY010000183.1 GCA_937898445.1 uncultured Candidatus Melainabacteria bacterium
AGTCACGATCCTTCTGTTGCTATTTAAACAAAAACAAAAGCGATATGCAGGAGGTCAAAATGACTGAAAAAACTTGCTTAATCGGAATAGGTAACGGAGGTTGCAAAATATTATCTAATTACAAAACCAACCTACCTAAAATTTTTCTTGATACCGATATAGATGTAATTGAAAAATATTCAGGTTTGCGTATTGGTGAAAAAGCTTGTGGGAAATTTACTGCAGGAGGAGAGGTAAATTTAGGAGAACTTTCTGTTAGAGAATGTAAAAATGAGATTTTGAAGTTACTTAAAGACTATGAAAACATTATTGCAATAGCTCCACTCGGTGGTGGAACTTCTTGCGGTGCGACTAAAAAACTTATAGAAATTGCACTTGATAACAATAAAAATAGCAAACTTGTAACAAGTATGCCTTTTGATTTTGAGGGCGGATTGAGGTTACATAAAGCTGTTGAATGTATCTCATATATTGAAAACTTGTGCGAAGTTATAAAAGTGCCTAAATTTAATTATCATAATTATCAAAAACAAATTTCAATAAATAAATTATTTGAAGAACAAGATAAATTATATAATCAAATATTAGATAAGATTTGTTTCTAACAACTTGAAATACCCAGATACAAGAGCAATCCTATGTTTGAGGTGATTATCATGAAATCCGACAGAACACAAATCGAACAAGAGTGGAAAAAGATTTTTAAAACAGATTTGCCTAAACATATTCATAAAGCATACGCAATTAAATATTTAAAATGGCAAAAAGAAAATAACCAACTAGAACTATCCCTACAAAAACGAATCGACAAACTTGTCGATAAATATGCAAAAGGAATCTCAACATTTACCCCATCTCTTTCTTTAGAAATTAAAACAGGAACCAAACTTATTCGAGAATTTAAGGGAAGAAAATATGAAGTTATAAAACTCGATAATGGATATCAATTCAATGATAATGTTTATAAAAGTCTTTCTGCAATTGCAAATGAAATCACAGGGACAAGGTGGAATGGGAAGAAATTTTTTGGAATAACTAAATGAAAAGATTAAAAAATAAATTTATATCAGCAACAGACTTTAGTCGAGGCAAAGCGATTGTCAAAACAACAGAAAATGAAAATTATTTCTGTATAAATAAAAATGGAGAAATCCTTTTTAAAACACAATTTCATACATTTGGAAGCTTTAACGAAGTTGATCAAATAATTATGGTAATTAGGTACATGTTTACACTAAATATACTTTAAACGCTGTACTAGCCTTGTTTTTAGCGATTACAAAATATTTTAATCTAGTAAAAAAACATAATCAGTAGTAAAGTGTAGGAGACAACTTTACTACTGATTATTTCTAAAAATGTTAGTTATTGTTATGGAGTTTTTTAGTAGTCTTTTTAGTTGTTAATTTTAGAGCGTCAAACTTTGCTTCCATTGTCGGATTATTTTTAGTTAGACGTTTTATGCTCAAATCTTCTGCTTTATTATTTGCCAACCTCAAATTATTTTCAGAAGATAACAATGCTTCCTTTGTCTTTTGCAAATGGTCAATAGTCTTGTCAATTTCTTCAATCGCTGTCTTGAACTTTCTACTTGCAAGCTCATAATTCTTGGCAAACTTAGTTTTGAAATCATTCATCTCTGCTTCAAAGTTTGAAATATCTATATTTTGAGCCTTAATCATATTCAATTCTTTTTTGTATTCAAGAGAGTTCATTGCAGCATTTCTCAACAAGGTAATTATCGGAATGAAGAACTGAGGTCGGATTACATACATCTTTGGATATTTGTGAGAAACATCTACAATTCCGGCATTATATAATTCGCTTTCCGGTTCCAACATTGAAACAAGAACAGCATATTCACAATTCTTTTCTTTACGGTCTTTGTCTAATTCTTTCAAGAAATCTTCATTCTTTTTCTTGGAAGATGTTGTGTCCATCTCATTTTTCATCTCAAACATAATTGAGATAAATTCAAGACCTTCTGTATCTTTATCTCTGTAAATGTAATCACCTTTACTACCTGTTTTTGCATCATTATCCTTTTCAAAATAAGCGTTTTGAAATCCTGTTGCACGCAAGTGATTAAACTCAATTTCGCAATGTTGTTCAAGACTTTCTCCTACCATTTTGGTAGATAATTTTGCTTTGAAATCTTTATAACGTGCGATTTCTTCATCTTTAAAACGAAGTTTTTCTTCGTACGTGTCTTTTAGAGATTGTTCTCTGAGTTGACAGTTCTTTTCAGTTAAAGCCTTTTCACTGTTAAGTTTTTCAATACAGTTATCTTTTTCAGAAAGTTGTAGTTGCATCTTACTGGTAACTTTGTTTATTTCAAGTTCTTTGTCTTTATCTGAAGAATCCAACTTGTTTTTAAGTTCTGTGATTTCTTTATCTTTTTGTGCAATAGTTTCACTAATTTCCACTTTTTTTGCTGCTTGCTCTGCTGAGATTTCAGATTTCAGTCCCACAATTTCAGCATCTTTTTGGTTAAGTTTTTCTGTGAATTCTTTTTCAACTTCAAGTTTGGCAAGTTGAATTGCATTTTGTTTTTCATTTTCAAATTGAGTTTCTCTGTTTTTAATTTCCTTAGAGAATTCTTTATCTCTAACCTGTTTTACGATTGCAGCATAACTTGATTCTTCAACTTGAAAAATTTCACCACATTTAGGACACTTAATTTCTTGCATAGGGTATACCTACCTTCCTCTTTTACTTACCTTTACTCACATTTAATCTGGCTATAGCACTAGTATATGAGACGCAAATTTATTGTCAACCAGTGAAGAAAACTCCCTGATATTTCTAGCAAGGAGATAAATAATAAGCAAAAACATAGCACATCATGACATAATGTGCTATGGAGGTCTTCACCGTTATGGAGGTGAAATCTTTTAATCATCATCGCCTAACAATAGAAATATTAGTATAAAGTAACCTAGCCAGCTCATGACAAACTCCTAAAACTACTTTCCTTGCCATTTATCGCTTGTCCAGCTATCTGTACCGGTTAAAAGAATTCCCAGAATTATTCCGATTATCCATTCCATAATATACTCCTTTCAATGTTTTACCTTCATTGTTAGTATAAAATATCTGTACGTCAGATTTGGACGTATTAGGTAACTACACAGCTTTTATCTCTTAATAATTGATTGTAAAATTCTACAACCTTGTGATTTGCAACAATTTTATTATGGTCAAAGTTCTTTATAATCAACCCCTCAAGATTTTTTACTCTGCTAAGAGCCACATATGCTTGCCCATAATCAAAAATCTTACTAAAATTTACAACAAGTTTGTCAAATGTCATCCCTTGCGATTTATGAATAGTAATTCCATAAGCAAGTCTTACAGGAAATTGTTTTCTGTTAATTTTTAATTTCCCGTTTTGGTTATAATCAAAATCTATTGGCTCAACATTTAATCTGGTTCCATTGTCAAATAATACATCAATCGACGCAGTTGTAAGGTTTTTGATAGTTCCACAAGTTCCGTTTACAAGACCTTTCTTAATATCCAAGTTTTTAAGTAACATTACTCTGCAACCTTCTTTAAGTTCTAAAGTTTTTGGAGCTTTACAATCTCGGTTAAACTGCTCATAAATATTACTGTCTTTTGAAGATAACTTAGGAAGAGTGTTAGTATCCAATACCAATGAAGCACAACTTTCGTCAATATCACTATACAAGTATAGGGTATCTGTTGCTTCATACTTATAGGGTCTTGCATCTATTTCAGAAAAACATTTTTGATTATAATTATCTGCATCTTTATTCGTTCCAAAAAGTTGCAGAATGTCTTTTTCTACTTCATAGTCTTGTGGAAAATCTCGTTCATAAAAGACTCGCAAATCATCTGCAGAAGCCTCGTCCTCTCGGATATTATTAAGAGCTTTTATGAAATTTTTATCACTCTGACGGTGTACCTTGTTTAATAGTATTGTTGTTAAATTTAATTCATCCCAAGTCTTACTTGTAAAGCAGAAATCAGTACCTTTTGAAACTGGGGGAAGCTGGAAAAAATCTCCAACCAATATAACTTGAATACCTCCAAATGCAGAGTCGTTTTCCCTAACTTGCTTTAATACTGCATCAACATATTCCATCGTAAAATTATCTAGCATAGATATTTCATCTATCGCCAACATTTTACACCTCAAAAGTTGTTTATATATAATCGGTTTTCTTTTTATGCTCTGAACAACAACATCAATAGGTTTGTCTGCAATTCCTATACCACACCAAGAATGTAAAGTTTGTCCACCAATGTTTAGAGCTGATATTCCTGTTGTACTCGTTAAAACAAGTTTTTCTTTATAGTGTTCTTTAAGTTTATTTAGAAGATATGATTTTCCAACTCCACCACCACCTGTGATGAAGATATTATTTCCACTATCCAGAATATCTAAAACATTATTAAAGACATCTCCCATCTATTTCTCCTTTGAATCTTCAAAAGAAAGTTTTGGAAGTGACTTCACAATTTTAACTGTTGCAACTGATAATGATATCACACTTAATAACAAATCAAGTATGTATCTTGGTTGATTGTGTTCTTCAGCCCAATCATTTGGGTCATTTTTGATTTGACTGTCTTTGTTAATTGTTACTTGGTATCTGTCTAATATCCACTCAATAGCACTTTTGCCATTAACGACATACTCATACGCTTCTGCTGGAATATTAGAAACTTTTATCGAATCATTGTAGATTATTTCAGATTTGTCTTCTTTACTTTTGAACTTCATTTTGGTTACTTTGAAGTTTCCACTTTCTTCCCCTGAAACTTTTACAGAAGATAATGGCGCTTGGTCTTCATAGTTCAAATGTAATTTTGCTAAATCCCTACCTGCATTTGAGAAAGCCCAAAAA
>CALEJY010000184.1 GCA_937898445.1 uncultured Candidatus Melainabacteria bacterium
CAAGTTATTGATTTATAACTTAAAATAAGTTATAATCTTGTCTTTGACAGTTGTAACACAAAAATAGCTTGCAAGCCCAGGTAAACACTGGATTTGCAAGCTTTATTTTTTTTGCGTACTTGTACCACTTTTTACTAGTTTAAAAATTTTTTCAAAATTTTCATAAGTTATTATTTCATAGTCCGTTCTAAAGCCAAATTTCTCATGTAAATCATCTGTTAAATTATCTCTAACATAAGCTGGTGAATATCCAACTCCTTTTTCTTCATAAACTTCCATTTTTCTCAATTTTTCAATTATTTGTGTATTTGTGTATTTGTAATCTAATTTCTTTTCTAATATTCTATAAATTAATAATGATATGAAACAAGTTAGGAAGTGAGCTGTTATTCTATCTTCTCTAGAAAGATAAATGTCACCTGATTCAAAATCTGATTTTAATATTCTGAAGTTTTCTTCAATTTCCCATCTGTTCTTGGAAATTTTTAGAATATCTTCAATATTACCATTTAAATTTGTAGTAATTCCATAGTATCCATCATACTTTTCTTCTTCTAATATTATTGAATCATCAATTGAATATTTATAAGTATATTTTTCTTCTTCTTTTGCATCGTTCAAGGAATTGGCATCTTGTTTTTCTGCTTTGTTTTTCTTTGTTATTACTTCTTCTTTGATAAGACGTCTGTAATCATTTTGATTATTGCTTAATTTCATTTTGCTGCCATCATTTGATGAAGAAATTTTACTTTTTGCTCTTTCAATTTGTCCATTTCTAACATTTCTCAAATAGTCTCTATATTTAATTTGATATGTAACAATTAAATCTTGCTTAACTGATTTTGTTTCAGTCTGAATGATTTTATAAAAGATTGTTTCATAATGTATATTAGATAATTCTTCGTCATTTATAATATCACTTAGCTTATAAATGCTTTTTAAGTCTCCCATAATTCTCCAATTATCATCTTCAAATACTTCTTCTTTGTATATTTCTTTTAACTTTTTAATAGATTGGGTAATAACAAACGCTCTACCATCTTTGACATTGAAACGTTTAATCTCATCAGTACACATGGCTGCATCTGTACAGATAATGGTTTTATTGTTTTCTAAATCAAATCCTTCAATTTTTAAATCAGTAATTGGGTCTATTCCAAGTATCTTTTTTTGCAATGGAAGTAAAGTTGTACTTTCGTTATCATTGCCTGGATAAATGTTCATCGCAATTGGATAACCATTTCCATCTAGGAATAGTCCCATTCCAACAACAGGTTTTCCTTTTTTATCTTTAGCATTTCCTGTGTACTTTCTTAAATCGTCTTCTTCAGATATGTCAAAATAATAATTTGTGCAATCGTAATAACAAATTTGTGTTTTTCTATCAACAATGGCTTTGCTATTGTTGTATAGTTCTTTCTGAATGAAGTCTAAATTTTTATTTAAATAACTTAGCCCACGATATAAATCAACTAAATTATAACACGGTGTTTCAATGAAATTTTTGCTTAATTCATAGGTTTTTAATTTTGAAGCTGGAAAAATAATTCTTGAATATATTAAATATGATAAAACTTCATTTAAGTCAAATTCAAATTTATATTTTTTAGAAATGGTATTTACAATTTTATCTAAGTTTAAAGCATAATATATATCTTTTAAAAATAAGTAACCCACATTAAATAAATTAGCATAATCTTTTGTAATTAATCTGTTACAATCTTTTTCTATAATTATTTTGCAAGGCTCAGTTGGAATACCATGTTTTTCTTTATAATTTTTTAAATAATTTTTTAACCAAGTACTTACATCAATACCTTGTTCTTCAGCAAGCTTAGAAATATTTTCATGATTACCAATGTTTTCAACTACTCGAGTAGTTCGTTTTCCATTTCTCTTATAATCTTCAATAATTGAATAACTTTTTGTATATGTATAAGTGTTAGTTTTAATTCTTGTCATGCCTTAACCTCCGTATATTTATATTATATCACAAGTACGACAAGTACGCAAGAACAAATTTATTAAAAAATCAAGTATTTATCATACTTGAAAGGCTATTTTTAATCTACAAGTGTCAAAGATGGGGATATTACAATTTTAATATTAAGCATATTAACCCCTGCTTTCAAGGAGATATCCTAACATTTTTACACTTTTTTGTCAATTCTTGAATGATAAAATTTGAATAATGAACTATGCATGTGCTAAAATAATCTTGTCTTTGACAGTTGTAACACAAAAATAGCT
>CALEJY010000185.1 GCA_937898445.1 uncultured Candidatus Melainabacteria bacterium
AGCTCAAATTGATATGTACTCAACCTCAGCACAATTCATGGACAAAGAAGCTACAAGAAAAGATAGGTTAAGCGATCTAGCCTCAAAACAAGTAATCTTATCTAAAGTTGGGAAATCTTGCATACTCTTTGATGAAGCAGAAGATGTTATGAATAGAGGTTTTACTGAATTTGGCAGTGCTTCAAAAGCATATTTGAATAACCTTATTGAAGAAACTCCAATTCCAATTTTCTGGACAACCAATAATATATACAATGTTGATCCGGCATTTTTACGAAGAATGACTTATACAATCGAATTTGAAAAATTAACAGATGATATTCGCTTGAACATCTGGAAAAGAGTAATTCGAAAAAATAAATTTGAAATAGACAAAGACAAACTGGTAGAACTAAACAAAAATTATGATATTCCTCCTGCATTGATTACAAATGCAGTAAAAACAACAAAATTAGTTGATGGAAATCAAGACGATTTTGAAGGATTCGTTGAAAACCTTGCGAAAGTAGTATCTAAAAAGAAAAATGTAAAGAAGAAAAAAGGATTTGAAATGCAAGAATACAATGATAATCTTGTCAATTCAGATTTAGATATAAAGGACTTGACAGCCAAAATAAAAACTTGCAGGAAACTAAATTTTTCACTTTGTCTTTATGGTGAACCTGGAACAGGAAAAAGTTTATATGCAAGATATTTAGCAAAAGAATTAGGACTTGAAGTAATAATTAAACGGGCAAGTGATTTAATTTCCCCATACGTAGGAGAAACAGAGCAAAATATAGCAGAAGCTTTTTCAGAAGCAAAATCTAAAAAGGCAATGTTAATTTTTGATGAGGCTGATACATTTTTGCAAAATAGAAACAATGCAACTCGGAGATGGGAAATCTCACAAGTTAACGAAATGTTGACTTGGATGGAAGTCCACGAATACCCATTTATTTGCACAACAAATTTAATGAATACACTTGATGAAGCCAGTTTAAGACGATTTACATTCAAAATTAAATTTGACTTTTTATCTAAAGAACAAGTAAATTCAGCATTTAACCATTTCTTTGGCATAAAAAATCCAGATAGTTATATAAAAGGACTAACTGCAGGAGATTTCGCCACAGTGAAAAAGAAAGCTGATTTCTTGGGAATAACAGATTTAGGCGAACTTTCAAAAATGCTTGAAGCCGAGGTTAAAATCAAAAAGTCTAAAGAGCTACAAAACGTTGTGGGATTTTAATTATTTACACAACAAATAATGCGTAGCTCGCCCTTTGCAAACTTTTTTCAGTATTTTTTTTACAATTAAATCATTAATATCTAATGTTGCAGTATCTTGTGAACAGTTACACATTTTTGCCCACTTTGTTGTTGTAAGATTACCATCAAAATTATCCATAAAGCGATTTAAAACTTTAATTTGTCTTTCGTTAAAAACTATATTTGAATTTTTTTGCCAGAATTCAGCTTTTTGTAAAACTTTATTGGTAATTTCACCACTTGATTGTATTGCAATTAACAGATTTTCTAAAAACCATACAAGCCAATTTGTTATATCCATTGAGCCCTTTTGAGTTTTTTCTAAAATTTCATAATAGCTTTTTCTGTTTTTCTGTATTTGTGAGGACATTGAATAAAAACGGAATTTGCTATCATCACTTCTTGCAAGAATCATATCTGTTAATGCTCTCGCAATTCTCCCATTACCATCATCAAAAGGGTGTAAAATTACAAACCAGAGATGAACAATACCTGCTTTTATTAAAAAATCATATTCATTATCTGTATTTATATAATTTAAGAAATCTCCCATTTCTTTTTCTAAAATTAAAGCAGATGGAGCTTCATAATGAACTTTTTCTTTCCCCTCATAGCCAGAAATAACTTGCATTGGACCAAGTTCATCAGTTCTATAATTCCCTACATTAATTTTGTACATTCCGCTAAAACCTGTCGGAAAAAGTGCAGCATGCCAACCTATAAGTCTATCTTTGGTCATCTCTGAGGTATAATTTTGAGTGGCATCAAGCATCATTTCCACAACTCCCTCAATATCTCTTGAAACGGGTGTTTCGCCACCGATATCTATACCTAATCGTCTAGCAATAGATGAACGAACCAAATGTTTATCTAAAATTTGACCTTCGATTTCAGATGATTTAATAATATTTTCAGTCAAGACCTGTAATAGAGCATTGTTCTTGACATCAAACCCAAGAGCATCCATTTTCCCCAGTAAAAAACCTTGCGATTTTTTGATTTCTAATAATAAATTTTGAATTTTTTCTCCGCACCATCTAAAGCTGTGCCAGTCTGCGTTTTGGTAGATATATTTCATGTTTTCTCCGAATGTTATACGGATATTATACCACATTTTCTCCGAACATTGCAAGTTTAATTAAAAATACTATATAAATTGTATTTACGCCACGTCCAAAATGGACGTGGCGTAAATAAATATTAATACTTAGCTAATTCTGCTGAATGTTCAAACCCATTAAAAACTGGCCAAGATGTTGGTGCTGGATGTCTATCAAGATTTTGAATCTCTTTAATTACCTCTTCTTTTACTATGATTTTATACTTATTAAAATCCTCTAGTAATTTTTCTACGGCTTCAACTTGAGCTTTGTATTTCTTTTTTTTACCATAGCCCCAAGCGGCAACAATATCTGAACCTCTGCGATTATCTAAAAATGCTTTAATGAAATTCAAGTTTTCTTCGTTATCATCTTTTGCAATTTCTTTAACATTTGGATTTCTTTGAGAATAAATATTTATAATCTCCATACTTCCGTATGTATTTTCAACTAAAGTTCGGCAATTTCTAATTGTAGGATCATCACAACTTGGACAAGCCGTACTCGGGTTGAACATTACAAATATAACATTTTTAGCATTATTTTTTGCAAGTTGTTCATAATAGTAGTATCTATGTTTGCATTGACATTGTTTCAGCTTGCCTAACGCAGGTTCATATTCCTCTTTAGAGAAAATCATAAAACCATAATTACTTTCTTTAAAATTCAAAGGTGTATAGATAATATCATCTTCAAATTTTACATCAAGTAATTCAGCTAAATTTCTAAATTTTTCAATGTTTTCAAGTACTTTTTTGATATTTTGCATGTAATATCTCCTTTCGCAATATATTATTGATTATTTTAACGACCAATTCGGGCGTACTAGTTCCATTCATCGCTCTTGTTCTAAATAAATTCAAGTACTTAGACACAAAAATTAACTACTCAACTTGCTCAAAAACATCATTAAGAAGTTCTTTCATATAATTTACATAGTCTTGACTTATTGATGGAGAACTTGTAAGCCATCGTTTTAAATTTCTTACGTCAGCAAGCCTTTCTTTGTCATAAGCGGATAAACCAGACTCCTTAATCCAATTATTAATTTTTATATAAGGTAATGGGCATCTGAACTTATTAAAATTGTTATATGCTAATGAACTAAAATGTTTTGGATATCCATTTTTAGTCAATCCATAACAATAGAATTTTATATCCAAGTTTGCAAATAATTTTTCAGCGAGTTCATTATCTTTTTTATCACCACCCCATGCAGCAATAACAATGTGATTTTTGTCGATTTTGCTTAAATATTCGTTTACAAATTGCTGATAATTTTCTGTTTCAGTTTTTGTTAGCCCTAAAAATTCATTGAGCTTTTCAGATTTTGGCATTCTAATAGGATAAAGATTTATAATATCAAATGAACCGAATTTATTGTGAATATTCGGTAAATGTTTTAAAATAGCATCTTTTTCATTATCCAAATAATTTTTGATATTTTTAATTGTATTATCAGGTTCTACGGAATCCGCAAATGCAGGATTCATCATAACGACTGTTGCATGTAGTGGATTATTGTTTTCGAATTTTTCGTAATAGTAATAACGATAAATATTTCTTTCTTTTTTATTTTTTATCTCGTTACATTCATTCTCATATTTATGTTTTAACTCACTATTTGAAGTATTATCAATAGTTGCATCAGAATATACAAGAAAACCTTCCCCCTGCATATCGCTTTTGTTTTTGTTTAAATAGCAACAGAAGGATCGTGACTTACGACCTCCAAGTCTTAATGACTAGCGGAAAGATTGTCCAATCCTTCTGTTCTTTCAACTTGACTTAAGAAATACTAATCCTTTGCGATTTGATGCAGGAGGGCTAAAAACTATGATTGACAAAATAATAATGCTATTACTCTCATTTGCAATTGCAGTAATAGCATTAAAAATTCAATCGTAGGGTGCGAAGTAGAGTCTTTAAATCGGTTTACTCTAAAGGCTCTCGCCCTACACCTATATTATTTACGATTTTTTATGTTTTGTCAAGTGTTGTGGTTTAAATTATGAACTTGCCGTTTTCATAAATTAGTTTGTCATCAGCGTAGATTTGACCACCGTTTTTCATGTTTTTAATCATATCCCAATGTAAACCGGATACGTTTTTACCGCCGGTTTCAGGATAAGATGCGCCTACTGCCATGTGAATTGAACCACCGATTTTTTCGTCAAAAAGAATATTACCCGTAACTTCTTGAATTTCTTCATTTGTGCCAATAGCAATTTCGCCAATCCCTTTAGAACCTTCATCCATATTGAACATTGCTTCTAAGTAATCTTTTCCGGTTGCGGCATTAAATTTAACAATTTTTCCGTTTTCAATCCACAAATGAACTTTTGTCGCAGAATTTCCTCTATAATTTTGAGGGAAATCAAAATAAATTTCACCGTTGATATCGTCTTCAACTGGAGATGTGAAAACTTCACCATCAGGATAATTATTTACACCTGAACAACTAATCCATTTTCTGCCTTCTACTCCGAACGTAATATCTGTTTTTTCGCCAACTATACGAACTTTTTTAACACCGTTCAAATAATTTGCCCATTTAGTTTGTTTTTCGTCTAACTCTCTTAGTTTTGCTACAGGATCATCCAAATCAAGATAGCAAGATTTAAACAAAAATTCAGAATATTCATCAAAAGACATTTTTGCTTCTTGCGCAAGAGCGTGTGTCGGAACATCTGCAATAACCCAACTTGCTTCTCCTTTTGCAGTTCTGTTCATCAATGTTTTTGACAAGCCTTGAGATGCTTTTGAACGTTTTGCAAGTTTTGACAAATCCGCACGAGCCATATTTTTAGTATTCATAGGTGCGCCGATTGAGATGAATTTGTTGACTGTTTCGTATTCAAGTTTAATCATTGGGTCAATATATTCCAACTGTTCATCATTTGCATATTTGATAAAAATGTCGGAAAAGTCTTCAAAAGATGTGCGCAAAATCGGATGTGCGCCTTTTTGAATAACTCTTTTATAAACCGCTTTTACCAAATCTTTTGCATAAATACTTGTTGCTCTGATTTGTACTAAATCGCCTTTTTGTACATTTGTTGAATAATCAACCAAAACTTCTGCATATTTGTCCCAAATTGTTTTTTGCATTTTTTACCTCGATTAATTATATATAAATGGCGGGATAGGTATCCCGCCCTACATTTTAGAATTAGTGAAAAGTGAAAGGTGAAACGTGAAACGTGAAAAGACCTTTACGTGCTATAGCACAAAAATCATTTTTGAGCGGAGCGAACTAAATGAACCACTCACTGCTCACCATTCACAACTCACTAAAAATTATTCCAACGACTCATGACCGCTTTTGTGAGATTTTAAAAGCACGCCACGTTTAGAAGTTTGAATAAATTCAATCATTTTTTCAATATACTCATTCATCGGAATTTCAGCTTTAATTTTTTCAATAGCTTGAGTTGTGTTGTATTCTTCTGAAATCAATAGTTTGAAAGCTTCATTAGTAGCTGTTCTAACTTCTTGAGAAACTCCACGACGTTTCATTGCGATTACGTTAAGTCCACGTGGAACAGGTGGTCTGCCTTCTCCTTTAGAGTATGGAAGAATATCTTGGCGAGATGCTGAGAAACCACTGATAATAGCCATATCACCAATTCTGATGTTTTGGTGGAATACGCTCATACCACCAACAAATCCAACGTGAACGTGACCGCCTAGAGTTACAAGGTTAGCCAAAATAACTTCGTCAGCCAAAACGCAGTTGTGAGCAACGTGAGAACCAACCATCAATAAACATTTTTTACCAATTCTTGTTGTGAAATCGCCGCAAGCTGCACCTCTGTGAACAGTAACGTTTTCTTTAATAATTGTGCCATCACCGATAACTACTTTAGTTTCTTCACCTTTGTAGCCCAAATCTTGTGGTTCGGAACCGATTGTTGCGAATGGAGAAATTGTACAGTCATCACCAATTTCTGCAAATTCAATGTGAGCGTTTGAAATAACTCTTGTTCTGTGTCCGATTGTTACGTTTTCACCAATAACAACGTAAGGTCCGATGATTGCATCATCAGCGATTTTAGCCGTTGGGTGAATAATTGCGGTTTTATCTATCATTTTTTTACCCTCTTTATTAACTTCTGTACTTACTTACAATATCTTCGTCGGGAGCTTTTTTTGCCCTCTTTGTCAATTTATGTATCTACTTATAACATGTTTGTTGGGAGCTTTTTTGCCTTTTGCTCTTTCCTTCTAATTCAAACTATAAATACAATTATAGTACAAATTGCAAGGTATAACAATATTTTTATATTATTTTAATATCAAACAAAAAAGACACGAAGTTCTCGTGTCTTTTTTAGTTATATTTTAGTTTAAAGTTTATTTGAAAGCGAAAGTCATATCAGCTTCTACGCAAACTTTTCCGTCAACTTTACCAGTACCGTGAGCTTTGCAGATAGGACCTTTGATTTTTTGAACTTCGATTTCCATTTCAAATCTGTCACCAGGTCTTACGATATTTTTAAATCTTACACCATCAACTCCTGCATAAAGTGTCAATCTACCTTTGTATTCAGGCATTGTCATCAAGATAGGTGCTGAACATTGTGCCATAGCTTCTAATTGCAATACACCAGGCATGATAGGGTTGTTAGGGAAGTGACCTTGAAAGAATTGTTCGTTCATAGTCATATTTTTGTAACCCTTAGCATATTTACCAGGAACACATTCTGTAATTCTGTCTACAAGTAAGAATGGGTAACGGTGTGGGATCATTTCCATAATTTGCATTGTATCAAATTGCAATACTTGTTGTTCTTCTGTCATTTTGTTCTCCTTTTTTTGAAAGTGAGAAGTGAAACGTGAAACGTGAAAAGGCCATATAGGTGCTATCGCACAAAATTTTTAATGAGCGAAGCGAATGAAACGGTCTTTTCACTTCTCACTTTTCACTTTTCACCCCTTTATTTACTTTCAACTAATTTCCCTTTCAACATCTTTGCCACTTTTACGTGAACGGCGTGTCCTGCCTCTTTGACTAAAATCTGGCATTTTAGGTTTAACGGATTTACACCTGTCAAATACAAATCGCCGATTAGGTCTAGAATTTTGTGTTTTATAGGTTCGTTTTCACTGCGCAAATCTGATGTAAAGCCAACATCCTTCAAACCCAATGTGTTTTCTAAGGTTACACCTTGCGCAAAACCTAGCATTTGAAATTTTTTCAAATCCTTATAAAACCCAAAAGTTCTTGCCTCAATAATTTCCTGTTTTGTTTTTGGGTTATAAGCTTCCCAGCGTCTTGTCAAATCAGGATGATCATAATTTACGGCATAAGAAATATACAAATCATCAGCTGGCAAAATTACCAAACTCGTTTTGCCGTTCAAATAATAAACAGGTTCAGAAACAGTATATTTTTTCGGTTTTTCGAACAGATGTTTTTCTATCCCAGCTTTTTCAAAAAGTTCAATCCATTGTTTTGAACTTCCATCAAGTGCCGGAACTTCATCTTCATCCATATAGATATCTACACTGTCTATTCCGCAAAAGGCTAACGCCGCTGTCAAATGTTCTGTCAACATAGCTTTTGCTTTTTTGTTGTTTGTATCTCCCAAAACAACGCAATGATCTGTTGCCAAAACATTTTCTGCACAAGCCACAAAAGGCTCGTTGTCTTTTACAAAATATCTGATTTTTCCTTCCTTAGACGGAATGAATTTTACAGTACAAGGTTTGTTTTTCATTAAACCGTTGCCGGTGATTTGTGTTTCGTGTTTTAAAGTGGTCATGATGATTGATTAAGTGAAAAGTGAAAGGTGAATAGTGAAAAGTCCATTACAGTGCTGCGCACTAAAGTTATTATGAGCGAAGCGAACTAAATAGTCTTTTCACGTTTCACTTCTCACTTTTCACTATGTTTTATTCCTTTCCTATATTATCTTCAAATTCTTTCAACAATGGTTCGTATTTTCTGAACTTAGCAAAGATTTCTTGAGCATCTTTCATTGTTTTCAATTGTTTGATAAAGTCTTTTCTTGGCATTGCCGGAATACCAACAATAATTGATTTTTCAGGGAATGATTTTGTAACCCCTGCTTTTGCAGTAACAATTGAATCAGAACCGATTTCAATGTGATCAGCAAGTCCTGCTTGACCTGCAATTACTACTCTGTCGCCGATTACGCAACTACCTGCAATACCTACTTGAGAAACGATTAAACAACCTTCGCCAACTTTACAGTTGTGACCAATCATTACAAGGTCGTCAATTTTTGTATTGTCACCAATTGTTGTGTTTTCGATTGTTCCTCTGTCGATTGTTGTATTTGCGCCGATTTCAACATTGTTTCCGATTACAACTGCGCCGATTGAAGGGATTTTAAAGATTACGTGTTTTGCGTTTGTTTCTTTAATTTCGCCATCTTTTCTTGCTTGTTCAATGTTATCAGGGTTTTCTGTAACAAAGCTAAAACCATCAGCACCTAGAGAAACTCCGTGATGCAAGATTACGTCGTTGCCAACTTGGACTCTGTCGCCAATGTTTACACCTGCGTGGAAGAAACAGTTTTTACCGATTTTTGCGCCACCGCCGATGTAAGAATTTGCAGCGATTTTTGTTCCGTCGCCGATTACTGCATCGTGAGAAACAACAACATTTGCGCCGATTTCAACGTTTTCGCCTAATTTAGCAGTCGGATCAATAACTGCAGTAGGGTGAACTCCTTTATATACAACAGGAGCTACGTAGAAAAGGTTTAACAATTTCATCATAGCAAGACGAGGTCTTTCAACTTCGATAGTTGTAAAGCCGTCAATTTGTACTCCTAGTGGAACTAGAGCTGCTTTAGCTTTTGATTTTGCAAGGTTTGCGATTTCTTCTTCGCCCAACGCAAGAGCTAAAGTATTTTCATCAGACAACAAAGGTGGTGCAATTTGAGAAATTTTTGCATCTTCAACCTTTGTCAACATACCGCCTACGATATGTGTAATTTCTTCTAATGTGAATGTTGGCATTTTATGTTCTCCTTTTTTATTTGTAGTGAATTGTGAATGGTGAGTAGTGAGTGGTTCTTATAAGTGCAATGCACAAATAATTTTATGTTTAAGTTTGAGTGTTTTTGGTATTTAAGTATTTTACTAAACCCAATATTAATTTTTTTAGTGAAGATATTTGAGCTATTAAATTATCAATATTGTCTATGTACCCGATGTTTTTTGAAATAATAACTTGTGTTTCTAGTTCTGCTGCTGAACCAATTGCGATACTTAGAAATTTGAGAGTTTCTTTATCTGAAAATCTTGCACAACCCTCTGCAATATTAGAAGGGATAGACACTGCACACCTTCTCATTTGACTTGTAAGTGTATAAATCTCATCTTTAGGGAAATTTTTGGTGATTATGTATATATCTGTTACAAGTTTAATTGCTTTATTCCAAACTTCTAAATCTTGATGTTTCATAACTTATTTTGATTTGAACCTCTCACTACTCACTATTCACCATTCACTTTACTAATAACATTCGTTGTCGATTTTCCTTCTACAAAGCTTATAAATTCTACTCGAGTGCCGTTTTTACGCATAATATCCGCTTCTGGCAATGTTTCCATTGTGTAATCTGCACCTTTTGTGTAAACATCAGGCTTTATTTCATCTAAGAGATCACGTGGACTATCTTCATCAAATAATACCACATAATCTACACATCTCAAAGCACTTAACAATTCGGCTCTGTCGTTTTCGTTGTTAATCGGTCTGGTTGGACCTTTGATGCTTTTTACTGATTTGTCGGAATTTAACAATACTATTGAAAAGTCCGCAAAAGATTTCGTCTTTTCAAGATATCTTACGTGTCCTACGTGAAGAATATCGAAGCAACCGTTTGTGCAAACGACTGTCTTGCCTGAATTGTGAATGATATTTACTAATGCTCTAATGTCTTCCCTTTTTACTAACATATCCCTATTTCCTTACCGTAATTTTACCAAAAACAATGTGGAAATTGCTTAAAAGTTACCGTTTGTTAAGAATAAAGCCCTAGTTATACTAGAGCTTTTATCATTATCCATTTATATCAAATTTTCTTTCTTTTACAACTAATGCTTTCGGGTTCGCAAATTCTTTCATCCATTTTGGCATTTTTCTTAATGCTCTTGCCGGTCTTTCTGCATTATATTGTGATTTTTCATGTGATAATCTTTGAGATATCATTGTTGTCGCTTCTTTTACAGATGGGTTTAATGTAAAGAATGACGGGCAACCGTTTTCTAGCGGGGTAATTGTTAATTTTTGAATTTTCATTTTTCTTAGTATAGCTCCATTTCTATGACTTTTTGGCAAATTCTCACTGTATTAAGTGCCGCACCAATTCTCAAATTGTCAGCAACACACCACAATGAAATTCCGTTTTGGAACGCCAAATTTTTTCTAATTCTTCCGACAAAAACAGGATCAACACCTGATGCGTCACGTGTTGTCGGATATTCCATATTTGCAGGGTTGTCAATAACTTTTACGCCAAATGAGTTTTTCAAAATCTCTCTAACTTCATCAGGTGTAATTTCGTTTTCAAACTCAATATCTACAGCTTCAGAGTGTCCGTTATAAACAGGAACACGAGCGGCAGTACAAGAAATCGGCAAATCTTGAGGAAGGTGAAGGATTTTTTTAGTTTCGTTTACAACCTTCATTTCTTCTTTTGTGTAGCCGTTTTCACAAAATACATCAATTTGCGGAATTACGTTGAAGGCGATTGGTTTGTTGAATTTTTTGTTTTCAAAATCTTTTCCTTCAAGCCTTGCTTTTGTGTTTTCTGTTAATTCGTTTATTGCAGCTAATCCTGCGCCTGATACGGCTTGATAAGTAGAAACGATTAAACGCTTTATAGGATTTTTGTCTAATAAAGGTTTCAAAACCAACATTAATTGAGAAGTTGAACAGTTCGGGTTTGCGATAATTCCTTTGTGTTTGCGCAAATCTTCGTCGTTAACGTAAGCGATTACCAACGGAACATCTTTTTCCATTCTGAAAGCAGATGAATTGTCGATTAGAACGCCGCCACGTTTAACAATTTCTGGTGCAAATTTTTGAGAAGTTGAACCGCCGGCTGATGCCAAAACGATATTAACGCCATCAAAACTTTCAGGTTTTGCTTCTTCAACTACATAGGTTTTGCCTTGAAATTCAAGCTTGGTGCCTGCAGATTTGGCACTTGAAAGAAATTTTATTTCATTATAATCAATTTTTAACTCGTCAATAATCTTTGTAATTTCTCTACCAACAACACCTGTTGCGCCTAAAATTGCGATATTTGGTTTTCTCATTTCTGCCCCTTATCTCTTGTGATACAAAAAGAATTATAGCACAAGATGAAATAAAAGTGAAAAAATTAAAATTTTAAATTTACGAGTGGAATTAAAACTTAGATGAATGTGGCTGATTTAAGTGAAAAGTGAGAAGTGAAACGTGAAAAGATCGTATGGTTATGAATAAGTGAGTGGTGAATAGTGAGTAGACCTTATCAAAAAATATTTTCTTTCATATCACTATTCCA
>CALEJY010000186.1 GCA_937898445.1 uncultured Candidatus Melainabacteria bacterium
GCAAATTTTGAAAAGGCAACCTTAACAAATGCCAACTTTAAAAATTCAGACATTACAGGTGTAGACTTTTCATATACAACACTCACAAACGCTCAACTTGTATCCACGTTAAATTACAAAAATAAAAATTTAAGTGAAATGCGTTTTTCGGGTGTTCGTTTATCTGGAATTGATTTGAACGGGTATAATTTGACTGGAACACGTTTCGGTTCGGCAGATTTAAGCAATGCAAATCTTTCTGGAGCTAACTTAACCAATGCGTCTTTGTCTGCGGCAGATTTAAGTAATGCAAATCTGTCTGGGGCAGATATAACAGGAGCATGGTTTTCGAATCGTACAAATTTTAGTAACACAAATTTGAGTGGATTAGATTTTAGAAAAACAAAGTTTTACAACGCTCATCTCGGTATAAGTT
The DNA here is from genome assembly GCA_937898445.1 of uncultured Candidatus Melainabacteria bacterium. Lineage (GTDB taxonomy): Bacteria > Cyanobacteriota > Vampirovibrionia > Gastranaerophilales > Gastranaerophilaceae > Stercorousia. Next base: position 416 of record CALEJY010000186.1, read on the forward strand.
TCAAAGGAGCAAACTTGGAGAATGCAAATCTATCAGGATGTGATGTCAGTCATGTACATTTCAATGATGCAATTATTACTGGGGCAAACTTTTCGAACCCAAACGTCAGAAGCGATGGATTATACGACACCACAACAACTATTACAGTCGAGAAAATTTGTTCTACAAAAAGCTACAAAGATAAAAATCTGCGTGGTGTTGGACTTTCGAATTTAAGTCTGGGGAATATGGATTTGAGCGGTCAAGATTTGACAAATGCTGATTTTTCAATGTCTGGTTTGGGATGTAATTTTTCCGGGGCAATACTAAAAAATACTAATTTTACAGATGCCCGCATTGACGGGGCAAACCTTACTGGCGTAACACGGAACGGATTCACTGCGGAACAATTATATTCAACAGCGAGTTATAAAAACGGAGTCTTTGAGAATATAAATTTTTCAAATAATGATTTTGGTAGATATGATTTTCAAAATATCGAATTTCGATGTTCTGCATATAACTGGGCGGATTATAAATGGGAAAACGTTAATTTTTCGAATGCAAATTTAAGCAATGCAACTTTTAATCGTATAATAATAGTTAATTCTAATTTTAGCGGATTGGATTTGCGAACTGTAACTTTTTCGGAAAAAGCATCAACATATTGGCACGGAAATGATTTTACAGGAGCAAACTTTGCCGGGGCTATATTAAAAAATTTGGACTTCGATTCCAGCAACACGTTTAAAAACGCGAACTTCTCTGGTGCTGAGCTATCTGGCGTTTCGCTTAGTGATATTGAGGGTGCCAATTTTACCGATGCAAAAATATCCGAAATGAATATAGTGCTTGGTTGGCTTTTTAGCAAAGAACAATTAGTTTCGACCGACTCTTATAAAAACAAGAAACTTATCCAAATATCTTTTGGTTCGGTAGGTGAATATAGTGGGCTTGACTTTGGAGGTTTTACCCTCAACGAAAGTAGGTTTGCTCTTGCTAACTTGACTGGCATAAATTTTGCAAATTCAAGTTGTCGTAATGTAAGCTTCAGCAGTGCTAATTTAACCGGAGCCAATTTTAGTGGGGCTTATTTATATGAGGCTAAATTCAACGGTGCGAATATAGAAAATGCAAATTTTTCAAATGTAAAATCCTTCATAAAAGAACAACTTTATTCCACTTCAAGTTACGCAAACAAAAATCTCACAGGTCTAAATCTTTCGGGCAATGACATTCATGATTGGAGCTTTAAAGATCAAAATTTGACAAATGCAAACTTTGTAAAGACCGATTTGCTTCGTACTGATTTTTCGAATGCCATTATCAACGGCGCGAATTTTTCCGGAGCAACTTCCAATAGTTTCACAAAGGAACAACTATATTCTACGGCAAGCTATATAAACAAAGATCTTACGGGAGTAGATCTTTCGGATAACGATTTAACGGGGTGGGATTTTTCAGGACAGAAATTACTCAATGTGAATTTAAAGAATGCGAATATTAAGGATGTAACATTCGCAAATACAGCAGACAAAGGTCTTACTCGGGCGCAGTTGGAATCTACATCAACCGGTTTGCCCGGTATAAATCTTTCAAATAACGATTTTTCGGTCGGGTGGGACTTTTCGGGCGCCGATTTAACCAGTGCAAAAATTGAAAACTCAATACTTCGCGGTGTCGATTTTTCAAATGCTACACTGAAACTCACAAGTTTTGACGGATCCGACACTACAAATGCAGTTTTTTCTAATATATTGAAAAAAGAATGGAAAGATTTTTCTAATAAATGGATTCTCGAATGGTTAGAGCGGGCATCAAACGGATTAAAATATATAGATCTTTCCAACAATGAATTTTCAAACAAGACATTGTATAGTTCTTATTCATTTGATAATAAAGATCTAACTGGAACAAAAATAGAGAATTCAATCTTGAACGTTTCATTTTCCAATGCAATTTTAAACGGAACAAGTTTAGCTAAGTCAGATATATCAAAAGCAACATTTACCGATGCCATTGTCAATAATGCAAACTTTACAAAAACCAATATAAAACCTGCCCAGTTGGAGGCCACAAAAAGCTATAAGGATAAAGATCTTTCCGGAATTATTTTTGACCGTAATGATATGAGCAGATTTGATTTTACCGGGCAAAATCTTACAGGGGCAAGTTTTGTTGACGCAAATATACCCAGAAATGGTTTTAAAGATGCTATAATAAACAATGTAAACTTCACAGGTGCTACGGATTACGGACTTACGGAAGCCCAAATAAAAGAGACTAAGAGTTATGCAAACAAAGATCTTTCGGGAATTAATTTCTCACAAAACGACCTTAGTGGTTGGGATTTTTCGGGTCAGAATCTCGCGGGAGCTGCCTTTAAAGACGCAATCATAGATGATCTTGATATTTCAGGCGCAAATTTATCGGGAACTACATCTCTTGGCTTGACGAGAGAGCTTTTTGAATCCACTAAGAACTACAAATCAGGAACACTTTCTGGAATTGATCTTTCGCAAAATGACCTTAGTGGCTGGAATTTTTCAGGTCAGAATCTCTCAAGGGCTTCGTTAAAGGATACAATCGTTAAAGATATTGATGCAACTGGAGCAAGTTTAGCGAGCGCAAGTTTTACGGATAAAACCGATATTTCTGGAGCTACGATAATCGGAGCCGATTTATCCTCTACGGTAAAAAACGGTTTTACGTTTGCACATTTGAAATCAACCAAAAGTTATGCAGATAAGAATCTTAGCGGGGTTGTATTTTCCGATAATGATATAGAAAATTGGGATTTGTCTGGATTGAATTTACAAAATACACAGTTTTACGGTTCCGACGTCGATGGAACGAACTTTTCAAATTCCGACATGCGGGGAAGTTCTAACATAAGGGCTGCGAGTTGGTCTGAACACGCAACATACAAAAACACGATAATGTCCGACGGCGTTATTAAAAACTTCTCCATGGCTTCCGCCGATGAATCTCTTTCCGTTCGTAAATATACGCCTGCGGGGGGTGGAGAAAATATTTCGGCGAAAATTGCGGAAGATGCAATGATTTCGGGCGGGGCAAAACTTACGCTTGAACAAGGTGCGTTTTTTGAAGTTGTAAACGGAAAAACTTTGACGGTTGCTTCCGACGGGCTGATTCAAATTGATACCGATTTAAGCGGTTCTACGATTTTCAACATAGACAGCAATCCAGGGCTTGCTTCAGGGCTCGTATTTGAAGACGGTGCGATTCTTACTGTAAATATCATAGACAATATAATAACAAGCGATGCCTACACACTTTCCGTAATTTCGTTTGAAGATGATTACCGTATTGCAGGGTTAAACAATTTCATTAAAGACAAAACCCTGTTCCTAACTGTAAACGGCGAAAAGTTCAACGGTGCGTGGGACTATACTGTTAAAGGAAACGAACTGTCCATTTCTATCAATGTTCCCGAACCTGCAACGTATGCGGCGATTTTCGGTGCGTTGGCGTTGGCTTTTGCGGCGTATCGCAGAAGAAAGTAGAATTTCATAACAAGCAAACACAAAAGAGCCTTTCGGGATTCCGAAAGGCTTTTTTCTATTTACCATTTCCCCATTGGACATTTTTCGGAAGCCAATTTAAGTTTTGCGGAGGAGCAGCCGCATTTTAGGCATTTGCCGAGTCTCATTCGGACGACAGGATAACGCAGGTTTTTTACCAAAAGTGTTACAGGCTGTTACTAACTTGAAAAGCAAGTAGAAAAAAAGCAATTCACGAAATTCGTAAATTGCCGAATTTAAAGAAGCTCTTGATTTGCGGTCAAGAGCTTCTTATTTTTTAACCCTCTGGCGTTTGAGGGGGAGTTG
>CALEJY010000187.1 GCA_937898445.1 uncultured Candidatus Melainabacteria bacterium
GTTCGTCACAACTCACTAAGAAATTCAACCCTCTCACAGAGAGAGAGGGTAATAGAACAAGTGTTGGTGATATGAAAGAAAATAACTTTCTCGATAAGGTCTATTCACTATTCACTACTCACCATTCACTTAAATCTGCTGCCTTCACGCTCGCCGAAGTTCTCGTCACTCTCGGCATTATTGGAGTTGTGTCAGCGATGACAGTTCCTACATTGATACAGAATTACCAACGTCAAAGTTACGTAACTCAATTACATAAAGTTTATAATGAGATGTCGCAAGCGGTTTTGAAATATCAAACGGATAAAAATGCGGTTAATTTAAGAGAGGCAGGTTTGGGATCTCAAACAGAAGTTAATAACTTTATTCATAATTATTTTAAGGTTGTAAAAGATTGTGGTTCGGATATTCCTTCTTGTTTTGCTTCCGGTAATTATAGAAAATTAGACGGCGTAAAATATCCAAATTATGATAACGCTAATGACAATCAAAATTCCTATATTTTAGCTAGTGGTGCGGCAATTGGAGTTCAAGCTTTTTCAGATGCTTCACGAAATATTGTTATGCAGATTGCAGTTGATACAAATGGCAAAAAAGGTCCAAATATTGTTGGTAGAGATTTCTTTGCGATGTATGTTTATAATAATGGTGTAATTGATGAATATAGCGTTTCTGATGATGAAGGAACTTATGAAAATGTTACTGCTCCGTTAACTCAAGAACAGCGAGAAAGAAATTTCCAAGTCGCATGTAATTCCAACAAACCTAGTTGGGGACATGGTTGTTTTGGTAAAATCTTAAATGATAATTGGGAAATGACTTACTAATAACAAAAAATCCGAGCAGATGTCTGTTTCGGATTTTTTTATGCCATAAATATTTTTGTTGCAGTTTCAGGAGGTCTAAAAAACGGGTTCATGCCGACCATTCCTGCGCCATCGTTGAATGCGATGTCGAATGCCCTTGAATCAAACTTGGTGGTTGTGTGTTGAGCGGTTAAGCCCAAAAACTGCGTTTGATTGTACATCCTGTTGATTTGTGCAGGATTTGAATCGTAGTTTTGTAATGTAATTTTTTCAACGGCTGAAGTTGTTGGAGCTTGTACTCCTGAAATTGCTTCTATTCCACTCATTCCGCCTTGATTATTTGGCATTTGTTTTTATCCTCTTTTTATGCAAATAGGTTCAAAGTTCTTTGAACTTCTTCGCAAAATCCGTTTTTGTATGTGTATTCTGTTGGTGGTTGTCCGTTTACTTGTCCGACATACCCCATTGTTGGTTGTTGCCACAATCCCATACTTCTGGTGTTTGCGAATGGGTTTTCACCATCAATTGTGTTTGTTGAATGGTCGTTTGCTGTTTTGTATAGTTTAACGGCATCAACTGGATTGAAATATTTGCGTGATACTGAAGCGACTTTGTCTAAAGCACCCATGATTATTTTCCTATTTTATACTCTTGTATATATAAAGTATATAATGATTAAATAATTGCCTTTTGTGGCTGGGGTAAGTTTACAATTGTTAATATTAGATTATTGCACTTACTTATACCCAAAAATAATAAAATGCAAACCAATTGTTAAGAATTGTAAAGTGTAAATCGTACACTATATAAGGGTTTTCAAAGTTGATAAAAAAATATTATTTCCTTCTGTTGACATTTAAAAAGTTATATGGCATAATAATTACATAAGATTTAAGTGTAGTCGAAACACTAAATATAAATAGATTCATTAACCCCAAAAACATATAAACTCCTAAATAATAAACACTAAAAGAGACCATTAGGATGCAGAAAACGACCCACTCAGCAATGAGTGGTTTTTTTTATGCTCTGGAAAAGTTCACCTTCCCTCTAGGGAAGGATGGGATAGGTGCTACCCCGTAAGGGAGATTTATATTATAAGCTTTCACCCATCTGCTATTCTGGCATCTTCCCTATGACAAATAGGGAAGAATTGGACAACCACTTGAAAAATCACAAAAAATCTGTTAAAATAATAATATATTAATGAAAGAAAGAGAGGATTAA
>CALEJY010000188.1 GCA_937898445.1 uncultured Candidatus Melainabacteria bacterium
TTTATCAATCTCCCCATTTACACCGAAGGATGGTTTTCTTTCTTGTCCGTTCTTGTGAAAAGGACAATTCGTTTGAACATTTTCTCCGTTGTTTCTGAAAATATGAAATCTATCCACTCCATGCTGTGCAAGGTCAAATTTAAGCATATCTAAAACAGATTGAGTATCACTTTGTATAATTGTATCTTGTAGTTTTATCAAGATTTATGCCTCCTCAAGCGCCCCAAATAATTCTTCATATTTTGGTAAATCATATTCTAGCAATAATTTTTTAACATCTTCTTCAAGTAGTTTAACTCCTTTTGAGACATAATCTGTGCGATATGTTAATAGCCAATTTCCTTTTTCGCTTCTCCACAATTTAACATCCTTTCCGTAACTTCTCATTTCTATATTTGCTAATGTAAATTTCCAATTATAGGTATATTCACATTCTTCAGAAATCAATTCCATTTTATCTGTATCATATTTTAAATTATCAATTACAAATATCATTTAATATTCCTCGCTTTCTTTGTCGTGATATCTACGCCTTAAATCTTCACTTTTTTCTTCATCTTCTTTTCCTTTTGCCGGTTGTGGGATATAATCAAATGTTCCTTTATCTGTGTCCCAAGCATAAACCCATTTTATTCCAACTTTTGAATTTCTTGCCTTTACATCTTGTATTTGCAAGCCCTCTTCTTTTTGTTGAATTGAAAGAACGATTGAAGCATTATAAGCAATTCCATCTGAATCTCTTATATTGTCTAACTGTAAATCTTCATTGTGTACGCCTTCTCTGTTAGATTGTACAACTACTAGCACCGGGATTTTTAAATCAATACTCAACTGCATTAAATCTTCAGATATGTTCGTCAACTGTGTTGTCTTATTATCACCTCTTTTTCCACGTTCATCCTGTAAATAAGATATACCATCTATAGCAAGTATATCCAACTTGTTACTTTCACACCAACTTTTTAACTTTGAGACAGTAACTTTCTTTTGAAAATGTCTTGGATGCGCAACATAGAAAGGTACTCCTTCATTAGTTAATCTTTTAATATATTTATCATACCCCTGCACATCTTCACCCCTGTATAGAGCCTGTGAAGATATATGCTGATGTACTGTATCAAATCTATATCCTGTTTTATTTGCTGACATTTCGGGTTCTAAAAGTCCTACTTTTGCATGATATACTTTCCAGGCATGTTCTAGCATTTTAATAAGCACCCATGATTTACCTTGACCAGCCCTTGCAAATAAAACTACAAGCTCCTCACCTTTATGCCAACCACCTAAATCTGCATCTATTTCTTCAAAGCCACTTGCTATAAAGTGTGTATCTTGATTATCTTTTGTTTCTTTCCATTCTTCCAATCTTTCTTTTGCTTGTGATATAATGTCAGTTCCTTTTACTGCTCCATCAATTTTCAATTCCGGCAATTTTGCCTTTAAATAATCAACGGCTGAATATGCGTCCGTTTGTAAAAGCTCTGCCATCTTTGTAAGCACCGGAACAGCTTGAGAATATAGATATTCTTCCCTAAATGTATTCACAAGATATTCTGTACTTTCTGATACATTGACCACATCAAAATCCTGGAATTTTGTTATGAATGTTTCCAAATCCGGAACATTCCCATATTCCTGCTTATGTTCCATTATATAGTCATATTCTTCTTGATACTGATTGAAATAATCCCTTGTTATATCGTTCAAATCCAAAAGAGAAGTATTTTTGTCTTTTAGTATTTTATTTAGTATCTGCAATTCTACCATCAGTATTTACCTCTCTTATCTTCTTCTAAAAATTCTATGCATTCAGAACAATTATAAATTCTGCTTGCAAGTCTTACACCCAGCACATCTTCAAGCTGTTCCTTGTTCTTATTGCTTGTGTATATATTGCTTTTCTTTGAATTTATACGGTCATCAATATATTGGAATAATATTTGATGTTCATAGTCACTTGCTTTCATTTCTCCTATATCATCCCATATAACCAAATCTACTTCGCTTATAAGATTACATAATTCTTCAAAGCCTTTTACATCTTGTGATATTGACCTTTTACAATTATACAAGAATTTAGGAACACTAACAAATAATGCTTTGCAGTCAAAACAGCTTTTATGCCATATCTTATCGAAGTAGGAATACATTAAACGGATAGCCCAGGTTGTCTTTCCATTTCCGCAGTTTTCTGAGTAGATGTATAAATTATTGCCTGCTTCAATGAAATTTAAAATCGCATCTGATTTTGCTTGTAATTCCTTGAACGCTTGATAGTCTTTATCCTTGCAAGTCAAAGATTTATAATTCCATAAAGCCTCGGGAAGATTGGATTGCTTGAATAATGAGTACATCAGCTTATACCTTATACAATTTTCGGAGCATTGTTCTGTACATATTCTCTTATACCAACAACTCTGTATATTCATTATTTCCTTCCTTTCGTTTTAAGGCATTTTGACTTTCTACAAGTGAATTATAAGTATCTATACTGTTCTGTATATGTGCCTTTAACTTACTCATTGTATCATTCATATCCCAGCTTGTTCTTGCAATCCAATATCCTTGTTCCGGTGTAGCACATATAGGATATCCGTCATCTCTTAATTTCTGTATTAATAGACGAACATCTCGTGCTTTCAATCCGGTATAAAATGCCAACTGTCTTGAACCAATATTATTCGGTGCAGTTGGAATGAAATTCAATAATACCTCTTTAAGATATTTTTCATCTTTAGCCCTATATGTTCCTGTATATGCCATTCTATATTTCCTCCTTTAAAAATGATGTATTGATGGGTCATTTCGTTTCACAGCATCAAAAAACTCTTGTCTTTCCTTTTCTGCTTCTTCCATTTCTTCATGTGTTCGCCAAGCCAATTCTTTTGAACATTTACCATTTCCATTATAGGAATTGTTCTGCAACCACTCCGGCGGGGTAATGTATCTATAATTTCGAGAAAAACTTGTATTAATACATTTTGAAATAATTGAATAAGGTTTCCCAGCTAATTTGGCTATATTAGCCTCAACTGCTCGTGGTGTTTTTATTTTCATATCTGTTAAAAAAGATTCTATAAGTTCTATACTCTTCTATATCATTCTTTAGACAAGTATCTATAACAAGTTTTGAAAAATCTTTTTTTGTATTATTTTTCTTTTCTTTAGTATTTGTTTTATTAGTATTTGTTTTATTAGTATTTAATTGTACTTGATTTTCTACACATTGAATTTCTAGGGGTAGATTTTCTACACCTTGTTTTTTACCCTCTTGTTTTGGTTTTTCAAAAATATTATAAACATATTCAATTCGCCCGGATTCTGTCTTATCTGGCATTATTTTTTCAATACTAACATAACCAAATTCCTGCAATTCTTTTAATGTTGACTTTATGGCTGTTTCATTCTCTTTACAGATTGCAACTAATCCGGATATAGAATAATTCCAATTATCTGGCAATGATAACATCAAAGATAATAGTCCTTTTGCTTTTAAGGACATTTCTTTTTCTTTAAAATGATAATTGCTCATAATTGTATAATTCTTTGTTTTTTCAACTCTTATAACTGACATACACAATTCTCCTTTTTAAAATAAAATAAGTTATACAAATTGAATGGCGGTTCAAAATGTATAACTTATCTAATTACTGATATTAAGTTGTTACAGATATTAAGTCCGCCAACCTAATATCAGCTGTTGTGTATCACAACTATATATTTATTATAACACAACCTAAATAGAATTACAACAAATATTTTAATTCATATTGTTTAATTCTTCAATCTGTTTATCCACCTCAGAATTAAGAGTTGTCCACAGCATTTCCCTTGTATCATCTATAGAGGAATCTTCAACCTGTGATACATCCCATTCCTCTTCAGCTATAAATTTGAAATAATTGTCTCCTTTCTTAACTGTAGCACCGGATGTATATCTCATAGATACCACTTTAATGTCATTAGTTGTCTCAACAGCTTTCTTCTCTTCTTTAACTTTAACAGCTTTATCCTCTTTTTTGTTGATTGTTTCTTTGTTTTTTGAGGCAGATTTAATATTTTTAGTGGCATCTGTATTGTTGTTACTCTTTTCACTTTTACTTGTTTTTTCCACTGATTTTTCTTTATTAGTTTCTTCATCCGGTTCAAATGGAAGTTCTTCTTCTGGTACATTCATGAATTCATCCTGTACATCTTCATCTCCCGGCTCATATCCTGCACATTCGGTACATGATGTAGAATTGCCATCTATATCCATTGTTACCCCATTACAGTTTTTGCAATATTCATCTCCCATATCTCCTGCCCATTTACATTTCTTCATCTTCATTACCTCCATACATTCTTTCTTTAAATCTTCTTGACATTTCTTCTCTCTGTTCATCTGTAAGTTCTTTTTCAATTATATTCAATTTTAAAGCCTTTAGTGGCAATTTTGCCAAAATTGTTCCATCCTCATTTTCAGCTAAAATTTTAACTTTATTAGGATATTTCTCTGCCAGCCTTTTAATTTTACTTATATATCTGGTTTGGGAAATAGAACAAGTGATTGTATGCTGTCCTGTAATCCATTCAATACAGTTTTCCGGATTCTCCATATTTATCCCTCCTTTTTCTTTGCTATTCTTAATGTCTGCGTAGTAGTGTCAATCTTGGCTTTTTCCAGCTTAGTAATATCAAAATCACCATTGTATACAAGCTTCTCAAGTGCGTCCTCGTCAATATACTCTTTCTTCTTTATAACTGAACGGAGCAAAGCCCCACCAAGATTCTCTTTAATAATCTCAATAGCCAGCTCCTCATTAAGAGTTGACTTAGTTGTTGTGGTAACTGTTGCAGTATATTTTTCACTACTTGCATTTGTTATACCTTTTTCATTGAAATAGGCTTTAATTCTATTTCCTGATTCTGTGTTAGATTTTTTCAACCTGTTCTCAAGGTCTTTATTCTCCTTATAGGAATCAATCTCTTTTGACAAGTCAAATGCGTCTCGTCTGCTCATATTACTTCTCCTTTAATTTATTTTCCATAATTTTTGTGCCCCTTTGTCCCCATTGATAGGTAGCATTGAAGGTTGACATACAACCTCGATAATCTGTTTTCAATTTACTCTTAAAATCTTCGAGTTGTTGTATAGCCTGCATAGTGAAGAACTTTGTTCCTCTATTATCTGTAGTATATTCAGGCAATCTTAATCCTGTAGGTTTAGAATAATCATTATCTTCGTACCATTTGTACCATCTAATAATGGTCTTTGTAGATACATCAAGTATCTGTGCGGCTCGTGCTGTTGAAAATTTTTCTGGCATATTATCACCTCCTTCCAAATATGTAAGCATAACTTAATCAAGAGTATACATAGATACTCCTGCCACAATAGGTTCATTTTCATCCAATAACTGTGTGCCATTTATACTGCTATCATTAAGTAGCTTTCTTACAAGCTGTAAAGCGGCATAAGAAGTATCAAATATGGTACAATCTTCATTTACTTTTACATAAGCTAATACATCATGATTAGCTTTAAATACTTTATAAATTTTTATTTTCATATTTCAACATCACTTAATCTAAAGCTATTTTCATATTTTCAGCATCCTGCTCTTTTGCTACATTCAAAAGGTCATCAAATGTATATTCTGTTTCAATATATATATCTTCAAAATCATTTTTGAAAGTGTAAGGCTTAAAATACTGTCTATTAAGTTTAACAGCGTAAGCATATATATCATTGAAATAATTATGAACTGGCTTAACTAACCAATCTTTTAAATATACAGCCTTATTGTTGGCAATAATAAGAACTGGATTACCTTTGATGTATTTAACATTATTTGTAATAATGATGGCTTCATCATTATTTATGAAATGCTTAAATGTGAAATACTTATTTGACTTATGTTCTACCTCTCCAAAAAATCTTACAAGATTATTTTCTTTTACACCTTTCATATATTCTGAATATGTACTCATTTTTATTTTCTCCTTGAAGTATGTTATCTCTTAACTTTGATTATATTGTAATACATATATAAGGAAATGTCAAGCATAAAATTAAAAAAATCCCACACTTTTTATCGTATGGGATTTCTTGTTTAGGAGAGAAGATAGTTAATATCATCAATACTTACTTTGCCATCCACAAGGGCATCTGCAATCTGTCCTTTCTTTTCTACTAATTCTTCTATACGTTCATCAATTGTATCTCTACAGCATAATGTGATTACTGATACGGTTCCTTTTGTTCCAATTCTGTGTGCTCTATCTTCTGCTTGTGCTTTTAATGCCATATTCCAAGGGCTGTCTAAAAAGATGACATTCTGTGCCGCTGTTAATGTAAGTCCTGTTCCCATTGCTCCAATAGTTCCAATTATAACCTTGCATTTATCATCAGTTTGGAATCTTTCAACCTCTTTCATGCGTTCATCAGCTTTCGTTGCTCCTGTGATATATGCAGGATGATAAGATTTCAATTTCTCTCTTGCAACTTCCGTCATTGATTCCCAGTTACTAAAGATGATAGCTTTCTGTCCACTTGCAACAATCTCTTGCACTAATTCAATCATTCTTTCCATTTTAGCAGACTCTTGAATTGTATTGGATAAAATTCCTGTCCATCCAGTTGCTTGTCTCAATCTAATCATCATAGAAAGCGGGTTATTTGAGAATTTAATCTTTTGTAATTCTGACATAACACCGTTATATACCTCTTTATATATCTGATTCTGCTTAGGTGTCATATCTACATATTCAATCTTTCTAATCTTTTCCGGTAAGTCAAGAACTTCTGTTTTTAATCTTCTAAGCATGATATTATCCATCATAGCTCTAATTTCTTCCAAATTCTTATATCCAACAACCTGTGAACCACCCCATCCGCCTAAAGTACAATAATGCTGTTTGAACTGATAAAAGCTATGATTCTCATATCCTAACCATTTCATAGGAAAGTATAAATCAAGTGGATTGTTCATAAGAGGTGTTCCACTCATAGCAACCATATATTTTGCAGTAACATTTATCATTGCTCTACTCTGTAAGGATGTAGGTTCTTTTGATTTGTGGCATTCATCAAAGGCAATTACCGAGATTGTTCCGTTTTTGCAAAGTTCCTGTAATTTTTCTGCAATCGGGAAATGATATTTACTTTTGCTTATCTTTTCAGCTCCGGCTCTTAATGTTTCAATATTTGTTATAATGTATCGGCAATCTGGAAGATTGTCTAAATCTGCAAGCTTATCTTTTGTACTCCCCTCGTATGCTTTTCCAGTTGTCTTTCTAAAACGTGTACCTAATACCCATCCTTTTTCATTTGAATGTATTCCGATTTCTGACTGCCAGTTATATTTTAATGAATTAACTCCGCATACAATAAGAACTTTATTTATTGTGTCGGTTTTTTCAAGACAGCCTACAAAGTCTATAATTTGCTTTGTTTTACCAAGTCCTTGGTCATCACATAAGAGAAATTTCTTTTTATTTAATCCAAATCTTACGCCATCAATCTGATGTCTGAATGGCTTTGTCTTAAATTCAAAGTCTTTTGGAATATCAACCTCAAATTCTTGCTTGTGTAAATCTTCATAAATACCTTCAATTTTGATTTCTTCATTTTCAAACTTATTACACAAGCCTATTATATTGTTTATAGGCATCTCCCAAGTATGATTCTCAGGATTATAAATTCTTGTTCCCATCTGCTTGATGAATGAAACAATATCCGGGTTATAATCGAAACTTACAAATGCACTCTTTTTTACTAAAATATTGTTGGAGAGCTTATCAGGCTCTCCGATATGTATTTTAATCATTTACTAATTCCTCCTAACAACTGCAATGGCATCTAACTTTTTTATAGCTTGTATACTTTCTTCCTTTACAAATATCAATATAAATATCTAATATAGGATATACTATTTCACCTTTTATATTTTCAACTGGAACTGTACTTTGAAAAGTTCTTAAATAAGTTGATGTACATTTAGTTTTCATATTATAATGATGTTTATCTCCCCAAGGTCTAAATATACATTCTCCTATTTTTATATCATCAATGCTTTCCATTACTTTCATAGGGCAATCTAAATGTTTCTACCATTTTTCTATGTCATTTTTTAATATTGTTGATACTATCATGTAAAATTTCTCCTTTCCTTTAATGTATTTATATTGTAATACATAAAAGTAAAAATGTCAAGTGTTTTTATGTATTTTTACATAAAAATAAGGGAGAAATAAATCTCCCTTATACATTAAATGATATTTGGTTGTGTTATATTTTGCAATGATTCAAGATGTTTTTTGAATATTTCCTTTTCTTCTAAATTACAAGACATATATAATTCAGATAGCATTTTCCGTATTGTGGAAAGCAGAATTTCAAGATTTTCTTTCGTTCTATTTCTCATATAAGAAACGAACAAACTTTGAATATCTGTTATCGTTTCATCTACATTACTTTCTGGCACTAAGTCAATATTCATCTTATCAATCAAGGCTAAAAGAATAAAGGCGTCAACATCAAAGTGCTTTTTGAGTTCATTTTCCGCCAGTTCTTTAGCTATTGGAATACTTTCTTGAAATGTCATATAAAATCATCCTTTACATCAGTAGCATCTGTTTGACCCAAGCTGTACGCTCTACATATTCCTTGTGGCATTTTTCCCACTTTTCACGCATTTCCTCAGTAGGCTGAAATACTTTGGAAAGTTCTTCTATCTCCTGAGTAGCCTTCTCATGCAGATAACCAGCGTGTTTTAATTCATCACCAGCCATTTCTTTGAAACGATTAGCCCACTGCGTATTTCCTTTAGCTTTACATTCAATATATTTTTCTGCGTACTCTTTAGCGCCTTCCACTTCTTCCATGATATGCTCTGCATACTTCTTAATCTTTGTCATAAAAACACCTCCTAGCAGATTTTTGTTACAACAATATCTACATCACCAACCCAAGCAACTCCAGTATTTACAAACTGAATGATTGTAGGTGCATCACAACATCTACAAGAATCGTTATCTTTGACTTGAACTAGTGTTGTGATTGGAAGACTAAAAGCTGTATCAATAGTCTGTCCTGCAAGTGTTCTTGTTGCTTGTGGCTGTGGAACTCCGTTCTTTGTCATTTCAACTGTAACTGCTCCGGCTGTTGATGCAAGTCCTGTTGCTCCCACAGAAATCTCATATACTCCACACTTATTAAGTTGAATTGATGATACTCCGTTGAGTTCAGCAGTACATCCCTTTTTAAGTGTTACAGAATTAAAAGGTAAAACTCCTGTAGTTGCGAGAATTGTTTGATTTTTTGAATAAGCTTCTAACATAATTATATCTCCTTTCATTAAAAAAGAGGATACTATATTAGTATCCTCTGTATTGGCATACTAATATGCTCAGTTACCTTATAAAATTACACGTTTACACATCCGCAACCATTTGTGAAAGCCGGACTATAGCCTGCTGTATAAGTGGTTGCATTTGGATATCTGATTACTCCACACATAGCGGACTGAAGCTGTAACTGGTTCACCTGAGCCTGCAAGCTGTCAATCTTATTCTGTGCCATTGCATCAAGAATCTTCTGTGTCTGAGCTGTTGTATTAGCATTAATAGCGGCTGTATTAATAGCTCCGTTATAATTAACACCATCAATAGCTCTCTGTGTTGTACAGCAACAATCAGCAACCTGTTGCTGAACTGTGTTGAAGTTTCTCAATGTTTCATATCCCATGTTACAGATACCGTTCTGCAATCCCTGATAGTCATGCTGAAGATTATCATTTAATCTACCAACTGCATTCTCAAGATTGTTGAAATTCATAGCGTTACAAAGACCTGCTTCTGTAACCGGTTCTCCATTTACATTTCTTGCTCCTCCAAAGAAGCCACCTCCACCAATAAGTAAGAGGATTAAAAGTGCGAAAATCCACATTCCGCCACCACCTGCACCACCGAACATACCATCTTTGTTGTCTGTAACTGCGGCAATGTCTGCTAAAGATACTCCATCTGTCATAGTAGTATTCTCCTTTCATTTTTTAATATTTATATGATTTTGCAAAATCCTCATTTTAATTGAGACATAAATTCATCTACATTTATACCTCTTTGCTTACATATAGAACGAACTGCCTGTTCTGGATTCATTCCTTTTCCACTTAACATTCCCATAATTCCTCGGACTTGATTTAAGTTTCCCATCATAGCTTTTGCCTGATTAATTATCTGTGGATTTATCTGTTGTGAGGTTTGATTTTGTCCTTGAAATAGACTGCTTGCCATTGTTCATCAGCTCCTTCTTAAAATCTTCAAATTCTTGTCTGCTTATATAGTCAGTATTTTGTGTTGCGGTTGTATCTTCTCTTACTTCTGTGAAAGAAAATGTTCTTATACTAGGAAAACCTGCCCCGTCTGTAGTTTTGACATACATTATATCTTCGTTTGTATCAAATAAAGCTACAGTAGAGTTAGCACTCATTTGATATGCTTTAGCCCCTTCTATTCCATTAACTCTTATAAGGTTCTGTGTGATTTGCTGTGGAAATGGTTGATTGTTCATTGGTTGATTGTAATAAGGTGTCTGTCCCAAAAGACTTGCATACGGATTTTGAAACATTGTCATTCCTCCTAAATTCATTTATTAGATTTCGGTAATTGCGAACAAATTGTACTGGATTCTTCATTCAATAACTCCTCTTGAGTGCGTAGAACTACTCTCAATATCGTAAGTATAGGAATATCTCTTAGTTCTTTACTATTAATGATATTAAGAATATTCATATTCACTTCCTCCTTTTTATACTTTAATTATAAACAAAAAAGACTACATATAAATGTAGTCTTAATGTAAGATAAATGTATTCAATTTTAGATAACCTTTATGATTTTCTTATTCACTTTTTGGCTTAATTTTCTCGCCCAATCTCTTGAAATATTCAATCTTTCTGCTATCTCATCAAGTGTCAATCCCTTTGCTCTCAAATCAAACAAGTAACCTTCAAGAACGGAAAAATTACACGATTTTCTAAAATGTTCAAGTTCAGGTTCCGTGAAATCTGCTATAATCATCTATGATTTCTTCTTCCTGACCTTGTGCCTTTTGTTTTGCCCCCTCGAGGACGTCTTACTGTCTTCTTTACTTTAACACTAGCCGCCAATCTTAACATCTCCATTTCCACTATATATTGCATTACTGTCATCATCTGCACTAAGCTCGGTAGTAACGGTTTCCACTGGTAAGCACCACGCATACAGCCAAGCTATATTAGTGGCAAATAATAATGCTATAGTTATTATCCACATTATGAACCATCTTTTAGAAGTTCTTTTTACTTCGTGCAAAAGTTCCGTTGCTAAAGAATCGTTATCCATATTTTAATCTCCTTTCAACAATTCCTGATGAATTTCCTGTAATTGATTTTCCGTATTTTTTAATCTGGTATCTATAACAGAAACAGCTGTTTCAAGATTATATGTTCTCTCTACTACTTTGTTATGTTTTTCAACGTTAGAATTGAGAATTTTTATATCATTTTGAATTAAAGCAATGTTGCCTTTCATTTCCTGTGTTGATAAGTGTTGTTGTTCCTTCAATTCCATTATAGAGCCGTTGTATTGCTTCTTGCTGGTGTAAATAACGCCGGCAAGTGCTAGGCTTCCTGTGACTGTGGCTGATATAATAGAAGCTACTATTACGTCAACCATTAAACTGTCTCCTTATTTTTATTCTTTGCGGCTTCAATTACATTACGGAAAGCCTCATATAATCCGGTGGAAGCTAATCCACTAAATAATCCTGTAAGGATTACTTCCGGAGTTATATTAGCTTTATTAATCCAGATACTTAATCCAGTACCCAAAACACCCATTATGAGCGGAATGAATTTATTCAACTTTGTACTTGGTATAAGATTTTTGAGTATAAATCCAGTACATAAGCAAATTCCTACTATAATAGGACAAGCGTAAGTTGATAAGAATGATAAATCCATAAGTCCTAACCTCCTTTCATTATGATTATATCAAAATCTTAGACTTAGTCAAGTTGCTTACCTGACTTGTCATAGATGTGATAACCTTTATTCTTGTTTCTTTCCCATTCATCAAATGCTAATGCGAATGAATGGAATGACCCTTTGCTTGATTTTTCATCATAAAATGATGTTCTAACTCTATAATAATCCTTACTTGTACTAGGATAAGAAGCACAGCTGTATCTTGCAAGTTCTGTTTTAACTGTAATCTGTTTAGTGTTTGTCAGCTTAACATTATCAACGTATGCTTCTACATTGTATGTTCCGTCAGCTAATGCCACCGGGCAAGTATCACTGAATCCCACTTTGTCTGTTGGATAACCTGCTTCTAATACGTCTATTCTTGACTGATTAGCTTTTATATCATAAAGATAATAGTTCACACCAGCTTTGGATATTTTGATTTTGACATCTTGGCTTCCACCATATGTCCATCCGCTGATAAATAATCGGTCTTTGCCGTCCATTTTAGCAACGTCTAAGAAACCTACAACGTTTTTGCTAGCTTCTGCAATCGGCAAATCTGCGTCAAGGTAAGGTTCAGGGTTAAGCCATTCAAAATTCCTTGTATCGTGAATACCGATTGTCACATTAAGGCTCTTATATTTCCTAACCTCAAAATGAACGTGTGCTCCATAACTGAACCCTGTATTTCCCATATATCCTATAACAGTTCCTTTAGCAACTTTCTGCCCTTGTTTGACAGCTACGCTTCCTAAATGGGCGTACAAGGTAACATAATTGTCCTCGTGTTGTATCATAACATAATTGCCATAACCCATTCCCTCTGGGTCATGAACACAATTCGTTCCGGTCATTTTGTCCATAACTTTGACAACTATTCCGTCAGTATGTGCGATAATGCTATCGCACTGATTGGTTTTCTTTACCACATCAACACCGATAGCCCATCCATTTCCCGAATGAACCTTATCATAATGTTGCTGATAGGATTGTGTAATTTGATTTTCTCCTGTTCTTAATATTCTTGACATTTTTATTTCCTCCTTTTTTCTTAGTGTCTTTAGTATATTTCACGATTTGCTTTCAAGCAATAAACGTTGAACCAATTATTACTATCTATTGTAATTTGTGATGTTGCGTATCCCATTACATAATAAGTTGAACCAGCTGTTGCTGTGAAAATCTGAACTCCGTTCATACAATACTTTCTTCCTGTACCCACCATAGTACAAGAATTTTGAAATTGATTAACTGGATATTGTAATGTGTTGTAATTAAATACGCATACAGAGAATATATGCCCAGAAGGAACGGTTGTTCTAAATGACGGAATAAACATATATGTGCCTGTATTTTTAACAGTAAAAGAGGCTATGATTGTGTTGCTATTTGCAGGTATTAATGTTGTATTATATTTCCAATTTTCAAAATAAGCACTTCCACCACCTATAATATCATCTTTAAGGTACTGTAGGCTTATTCCTCCTGTGCCTTTATTACTAAATGCTATAATGTCATCATTGGATTTTATTTTATTGGTGACAGTCATTCCTTCCTCAGGTGACCAAAAATTGGATGTGTTTTCACCTACATATAAGACATAGTCTATAATAACTCTGCTAAAATTACCGTTTATGTGATTTATACTATCTGCACCAAAATATAAGTCCACTTTACTTCCCCAAGCATTATAGCCAGATATTTCAATTAATTTATTACCAGAATCACTAGCAGAGATTTTAATAGTTATATCAGACTTCTTTTTATGTGGCACATCTGAGTAATTATTATAGTTCCACATTATTCGTTTGAACCAAACAAAGTCAGTAGCATCTGTTTTGCCATCTCCATTCAAATCCCACCATATATTTTCATCATACAATGACGCTACAGTACCACCCAACAAAGCATTTCTAATTTTATTATAATCGTCTACTGTAGGAGGTAGATAAACTTGTCCTGTGGCAGTAAATGAGTTTGAGGTTAATTCAAATCCACCAATTTTACCAGAAGTGGCTTTTATTTCACCTGAAAATTTACCATTCTTAGTTTCCATATTTCCTTTTTCATCAATCTTGAAATTATCATTAATAGTAGTATATCCTTCAAGACTTATCTTATCTGCTTCAATGGAAACTCCTTCTTGAGAAGCATTTATCTTCGCTACTACTTCATCATTCTTAACTACTTTATTTTCAATATACTCGGCTGTTTGTTCTATTGAAGTTAATGCCTTATCTGCTTTATTTGATACTGAACTAACTTCGGTCTTAATTCCATCTACTGTTTTATTGATTTTTGTTGTTTTATAATTCAGTTTAATCAATTCGGAATTGGTTGTTGTTAAGACTTCATTTCTTGTTTCTACACCATTTGCCCCAATTTTACAAGTAGTTAATTGAGAACCGCTCCAAGTTATATTGAATATATAAGAATATATACTAGATGTGCTTGAACTTATTGGATAACATTGGTATATATCAACGTTATTTGTATAGTTATCTGACTCTGCAAGTTCAGCTTCATAAGCCGTATAATCTGAATTATCTTTTATATTGCCGGAGATTTGTTTAGCACATTTTTCTAATTCCGAAGCATCCATTCCATACAATAATGGATTTCCTTCAATGATTAGAGCATTAGTACCAGTTCCATATATTGCCCCAATGTCCTCTTCTTCACTTCTAATTTGAACTTTGTCCATCTTCTTACATACATAATCCGATTTCTGAAATCCTGAAAATACAGTGATAGGACTTATAGCTGTCTTAGGCTTAGGACCCAGAACATTTAAACTAAAAGTTGTCATTGTTGTGTATCTTGTTCCATTTTCTGTTTCATTCGTTGAAGTGTAAGTATCAAGTATACCAAATACTCCAAGAGCTTCGCATATCCATTTCAATAACCTTGTTCCAGTTATATTGTTAGAAAGTATGTTTTGCTTTATCACAAAATCATAAGTGACGTAATATGAAATATCACGAGAACTTGTTAATCCTAATTTTTCGAGAACAGCACT
Organism: uncultured Candidatus Melainabacteria bacterium; assembly: GCA_937898445.1. Taxonomy (GTDB): domain Bacteria; phylum Cyanobacteriota; class Vampirovibrionia; order Gastranaerophilales; family Gastranaerophilaceae; genus Stercorousia. Next base: position 15,016 of record CALEJY010000188.1, read on the forward strand.
ATATAATTGAGATATAGTTACATCTTGATTATTAGCCATATAATTATTATACCACTCGCTAATATCAGTCTGATTATATAATTCATCATAAGCAGTGATATTATATATGCCGTCATTGCTTGTGCTAGTTATTTCTGCAATAATTCCTTCAAATGATATATCAGGTTCATTATTTGAATATCTGATATATTTCAATCTAACTACATCTGTTATATCTTCAATTCCATATACAGAGCACTTGAATTGAGAAGGTATACATCCACCTAATTCAAGTTGCTCTTCTTCACAGTAACTTTTATTAAGATATAAAGTATTTGCTATTATGTTAGCAGGTATTTCTGTATTATCAGATTTGATTAAGTATAATTCACTTCTATAAGTCATATACATTCCTCCTGTACATATTATATACTATATTTTAGTATTCAACAAGTTCAATATCCAATTCGTTATATTGTATGTCATTAGAACTTATACTATTTATAGAATAATGAAAATTAGGAATATAGAAATATTTGGTTTGATATTCATTATCTTCATCATTCCAGAATGTAATTTTACATTTTCTCTGCTTAGTGTCAATCATCCCAGCCTTGAAAAAATTTTGCATTTGGATTTTATCAGCTAAATTCATTGGAATCGTTGTGAATTTAATTGCGGTCTTCATGCCATCGGCTGTTACTCTGAGTAAGTCACGAGTATTTTCATCACGAATGGCTTTTATTTCTTCCCTTTGATTTGGGGCACTATCATAAGTAGACATCTCAATGAATGAATTGTCTGTATTATTTCCGCATTTTAGCAAATATCCTAAAAATTGTGCCATATCATCAATCCTTTCTCGTTATTTTTAAAAAGCAGTAGAACCAGTTTTCTTCTTGTATATGTTATTTTGATTCCTAACCGCTGTGAATACATTTTTTCCGTCTATCTGAATAACAATGTCATTATTATTCATAGAACTTAATTGTTTAATCAATGCTGACATATTAGTATTCAAAGTAGATTCTTTAGATGATGCAGTATCAATCGTCATAGATGTAGGAAGTATTGACCCATCAGCATATTTCGGATTAAGTATTCCGGATATAGTATCAGTTAATTTTGTAGTAGTTTTCTTAATAGTAGGAATCTTACTAAGCATACCATTATTCAAGCCCATATCTATATATTCTCCATAATCATAAGTGAGTTTAGAAGGAGAATATATTCGCATATTGCCTTTTAAGGTATTTTTGATTATATCAGTAATAGTTGTAGCTGTGTTTCTCAATCTGCCTAATAATGTATTATCATTCATACCATTAATAAGTCCTTGTACTATATTCTTACCAAAATTCCAAAATGAATCTGAAGTTTGCTTGCCTTTCTCTAAGTTGGTATTAATAGTATCAACATATTTTTTGGAATAAGTGGTTATTTCATCTCCAATGTCATCAAGTGCTTGCTGGGCATCTTCCATCTCAGTTCTCATTCCTCTAACAGCACCACTGGCGTTAGCATAATCTTCTCTAGCCGCATCCACTTCATCACTAAGTTGAGCGAATGATTCCAGTTCATCGAAGTTGCCGTCCATAATCCTTTGCTGTGCTTCGTCATATTCTTGTTTTTTCGCTAAATAGATATCTCGCTTATCAAGATATTCTTGGTAGGCTTCATTATATTTATCCGTAGCATCTTCCAAATTCTGTTCAGCCGTCATCTGGTCTTTGTACACCTGCACAAGCATTTCTTCAATAGCTTTTTGCTCGGCTTTCTTCTGCATACTTTCAATAAGATTATCGATTGATTGTTTTTGGTCTTGATAAGATGTATTTTCATCATCAAGTATTTTTTCAAAATCCGGATATTCCTTAATTAATGTCTGTTTCAAAGTTTGCATTTCATTTAATTCATCATTAGACTTACTCTGTTTTTCCGCCAAATCAAAATATCTATCAGACATATTTTTAATGACATTGTAATCAATATTTATATTATCCAACGATTGGAGTCTGCTGGTTGTATCATCAACAAGTGTTTGAGTCATTTCATTAAACTCATCAATTCTAGCTTGCCATTCTTCATTAGGAAGTAATATTTCAGCTAACCATTCACGTCTATCCGCCCAATATTGCCCCTCTTTTTCAACTTCTTTTATTGCAAAAGTTAATCCGCCAATAAGAACAGCCCCAATTCCTGCCGCACCCATCAATCCCGCACTTAATCCGGATGTAAGTCCTCCGGCAATAGCTGTTCCTGTTGGAGCAATGATACTTCCCATAGAAGCATTAAATGAAGCATTCATAGCTATTCTGGTGAATAAGGTAGAAAGTGATATCTTAATCTGTTGAATAATGGCATTACCAGTAAGAAGTAATCCAATTATTCTAAGAACAGTACCCCAATCTAGATTCAATAATATATCCCCAATCGCTGATACAATCGCTCCAAAATCAATATTGGTTAATAAAGAAATAGTCATATCAACCATTCCATTTAGAAAGGCGTTGATTCCTTGAGTTAATCTTTTAAAATTAAATTTTTTAAAAAAGGTATTAATAGCTTGTGCTATTTGTCTTCCGTAATTGCTGAAATTGAAGTTAGTTAAGAAACTTACTGCAAATTCTACTGCGGTATTAAGAAATCCAGCGATTGTACTGCTTAATGAACTGAAAGTACCATCGTCAAATAATCCGTTGAAATAATCAGCTAGATTTTTTCCAAAATCTGCCGCACCTTCATATATATAATCCCAATCAATGCTATCTAATTGTTCTCGGATGTTTTTACCAATCGTACTTCCAACGGCTTTAAAATCTCCATTTTTTAACAGATTTAGAAATTCTTCTAATTTCGTGGATGTCTGTGAAATTGAATTATTGATAACATCTGTCACATTAGCCACATTGCCAAGGGAATTTTCATAATTTTCAACTCCACTTGTGTCTGTATCAATTCCAGTATCTTTACTAATTACTTGAAGATTATCATAATCTCCTAATAATTCATCAGAAGCTTTTGATTGTGCTTTAATACTATTTGTTAAAGAATCAGTAGCACCTTGAATATTACTTATATTATCTGCTGTGTCCTTACTAGATGTTTTTCCCCATACTTTATTTATTGTATTAGCAAATATCTGTAATTTTCCAATAGTGGCATTTAAGAATTTAATGGTATTTGAGAGATAAGGAATAACTGTCGAACCTAAAGTTCCAGCTAATTCTTTCCATCTTTCTGATAACATTCTTGTCTGATTAGCCCAGCTATCTTGTGTGCGAACAAAATCCCCTGCCGCAAGATTAGTTTGCTCTAAGAAATATAATTGTCTTACTTCCAATCTTTGAGCCGAAGACATATTTTTGTACAACGTTTTATAGCCTTTTGCTAAAGCAAATGTTTGAAGCTGTGCTTCTGTCATTATGACACCAATCTGCTTCAAAGGCTCTGTTTCACCTGAATATACAGCTCTTCCGATGGTATTAACACGTTCTATTGATAGATTATAGAAAGAAGCTATATCTGCCATTCTTCCTGTCATTTCAAGTGCTTTGTCAGTAGCTTCATCTAATGATTGCCCCATACCTCTTGCCATAGACGTATAAGTAGAGGCGATATTTTTGGCTGTCAGCTTAGATATACCATAAGTTTCAATGGATGTGGAAGCGAATTGTTCCATTTTATAACTCATTGAACCAAAAGCTACATCAACCACATTCTGAACTTCTGTGAGGTCACTGGCAACATTAAGTGCTTCTTTTCCGAAGTCTATTAATTTTTTAGCAGAAAAAGCTCCTGCAACTAAAGCGGTTATTCGCCTAAGTGGAACTTTCATTTTATTAATTGTTTGTGGTAATTTATTAATATCTTGTTTCAGCCCGGCTATGTCTAACCTTGTATCAATAGTTACCTTACCATCTGCCATATATTAGTCCTTTCTATTGTGGATTAATTAATCTTTCCAATTCAGATATTTGAGCAACCTCTTCCGGGGTTGTAGGGTGCATTTTTAAATCCACAATTTCTTTATTTTTTCGATAAAATTCTTGTTCCTCTTTGGTTAGTTTAATTCCTTTGATTTTTTTACTTCGTAGGCATACCAACGTATTGAACGTGCTTTCAGATATCTCATTGAAATATCCCAGAAATGTCCACCAGTGACAGTATTCTTCATTCCTTATTTCTTTTCCAATAACTTTATTTATTGCGGAGAAAATAAAAGATTCATCTTGTTCCCAATCATATAGTTTTGGCTGTTTGACGTTATATTCAACATCTCGCATATTCAGAAACCATACAGCTTTTTCATAAGCTTCTTTATAATTATCTTTTGGCGGAATATCAATATATAACATTTCTATAGTCAATAGAAATTTGTCAAAGTTATTCAATTCACAATCGCTATAAGCAGATAATATAGTAAGAGCCACTCTATAGTCTGTTCTTATTTTATATTCTTTATCTTGAATGACAAGAGATGTTGGAAGTATACCTATCATTTTATTATCTCTTTATATCTTTCTATTTTTTTAGCTTTAGAAGAATTATATTCTTCAATATCTGCTCGAACAACTGGTATTATTGCTTCAAGAAATCTTTGCATATATGTTTTGCCTTCAAAAGAATTAAATACATTTTGAACACCGAATATATTTTGAGAAGAGCCTTTTCCGAATACTTCGTCAATCTCCTTCTTAAAATCATTATCAGCTTGAGCAATGACTGCTTTCATTATATCTGAATTATTTTCACATTTTGCTAAAGCATCCTGTATATAGCCCTGTATTTCCATACATTTTTCCTCAAATTTTTCCAACCTAAAATGAAGATTAATGTCGGAAGGGTTGAATTTAAGCTGTCCAATAATTTCTCCTCTTTCATTCTCAATGTCATATACTTTAATGCCTGTTTCTATTTTAATTTTTGCCATAGATAAAATTCCTTTCTATATAAATATGTAAAGGCTAGAAATCATTCTAGCCTTATTCAAATATTTTAACTTTAAGATGCTGTAAAAGTTGGTACACCTGCCGCTATAGTAACAGTGCCTTTCTTTCTATTTCCATCAAAATGTACATCATATGGAATAGCAAATCCACCGGTATCTCCGCCGTATGACTGAGGCTTAACTATTACATCTTCCTGATATGCTTCGTGTGATTCATCCGCTGTGTCGCTAACAATGACTTCAAGGATTTTGGTCTTGCACGCATCACCTTTTAATCTTTCCATTGCTATAGATTTGAGTTTGGCATAAATCGCATCATCAGGATTAGCGTAATATGGAGTAACAGATAATGAAGGTTCATATCCGTTATCCTTAACCGATGTTTCTCCTAAAATATTCTTAGTGGTACTTACATCCGGATTGAGTTCAATACTCATATCGTCAATATCTTTTCCTATAAGAAACCAAGTTGGCGATGTACCTGTGCCAAAACTTGAGTCTATATATGTCATATAGGCTTGTCTTTCTAACTTCATCTAATTACCTCACTTTCGTCAATATAAATTATTCTTGCTTGAAATTGATATTTTGCTAACATCTGTTCACTATTAATTAATAGTGAAGGAACAGATGTTAATACTTCTACTTTTTGTACCTTTTTGTAATCCCCAAAATCTGGAAAATTTGAAGATTTAATATTATCCAGCCAAGTGGAAAAATTCTCCACTTCTTGTAATGCTAACATATTAGTATCACTTGTACCTTGTGCGTCATGAGCAGTTACCATATCAATAGCAAATATAAGTTCATTCTGCTTACTTCCATCAATATATTTCTTAACTGTCTTATCACCCGATACACTATTCATAGCTACAGTTCCGATAATCATAGGAGTTGCATTGAAGTATAACCAACCACCTATTGGAGTATAATTATTAACCAACCATTCATTCACTATATTATATAGACTCATACCATTCTCCTTATATATTCACTTATTGAATTGGCTACCACATCTTTGAAAGCGTCATAAGCTGGAACTTCCCAATGGCTTGTTGCCAATGGATTTTGTTCCTTGCTATAATTAAGAGGTATGCCGGTAGGATGTTTTATTTCTCCTTGCTTTGCCCAGCTACTACCATTATCAGCTACATATAATTCGCCTTCCCATTGATAATGAGCATAAGGGGATTCATAGATGACTTTGAATGGTTCAATAGATATATTAGTCCTAAGTGTTCCACTCTGCATAGGAACATACTTAGCGAAATATCTTGACCATTCACTTGCTACGAATTTTCCTACATTATCATTATTGCAAATTCTATCAGCAGTTTGTTGAGAATTATATATTTCAATATGGATATTAGGTATCATATTATACACCACTTACTTTCAACTGAATAGTTGCTCCGTTTCTTCGTGGAACTTCTATAACACTTCTTACTTCACATACGAAAGGTTCATATTTATTCTTTAGTTGAATAATGTTATTGGTTTGAATATCTTCTGATACATCGACTAAAAATATAAAATCTCCTTGTGATATGGTATAATAGCTATCTCTATTATCTGTAGATTTCCAATCATTATATGACATATATTTTTCAGTAAAAGGAATTAATATGTTGTATGATTCACCCATACTCACTTGAGTTCCATTCACTGTAGTAACTTTTTCTTTGCTATAAGAAATATTGGACATTTTAGTAGTATACCAAACATCTAACCCGGTCACACTATCTTTTCGATTAAGCCTGTTTGCAATCGTTATAACTTTCGCTTCCATTGAGTCCTCCCTCTATATAATAACTCGGGATATTCCCATAGATATTCAGCTACAAGATTATTAATTTGCTTATCTATAACAGATATGCTAGATGATTGTGATGATGCGGTCGTGTTAGCATAGCCAAAACTTTCAATTCCATTGGAATAACTGGTTAAATTATTAGGTGCGTCTATTTCTACCTTTTCCCAGAAGCTCTTGCCAAGCCTGAAACATAACATCTTGACTGCCTGTGGTACTTGAGATAGATTTTTAATTCTTCCATTAGTTAAATAGTCAATCTTGTTTTCAATCTCGAACTCGTTCTTGTTGAAAGTGGCTTCGTTCATTGTACCACCAAGTTCTTTATATTCTGTATAAGAAAGATACATTGAACTAACACCTCCTTGATTATTTGACTGATTTCTTTCTTGTTGTTTTTGGTGCTTCTTTTATAATAGCCTCCGCTGGCTCTTTATATTCAACAGCACCATATTTCAGGTACTGTTGAATTAAAGATTCATTGTCGGTATTCAAGATTACACCACTAGCTAGTTGTAATCTCATATATTACCTCCTAGTTATTCGCTATCTCCATTAGATGTCACCTTAGTCTTGCCAGCTCTTACAACTTTAGAATCTGTTGCGGTAAGTTCAACTACAACTATATCGTCATTAGTTTTTGCTGTAATTTCAGCTGTGCCATTCCAAGCTGTATATCCTTCTATTGTTGCTCCTAACTTAGGAATCTCAACTGATTCTGCTGTCTTATAAGAGTATGTGTTAGTTCCGGACTTAGCTGGTGAAACTGTAAGTTTGGTCTTTCCAGCTGTGCTACCTGCTTTTGAAGAAACTGTCATAGTTCCTGTGGCAGAGTAGAAGAGGATTGTTTCAGGTGTGACTGCCTTAGTTCCATAGTAGAAAAATAACTCAATCGCATAAGCTTCAGACATTGGAACCTTCTCAGCTGAGTATGGAGTGCTTCTTACTGGCTGTGCTACTGAGCCATCAACCTGAACGATGAAATCACATCCAGCCGGCATATTGATTGTGGACATGAATCTAACACCATGAAATGTCTGGAACTCTTCTGCCGCTGTATTAACATTAGCGTTATTAACATTTTCATCAAGATATTTTCTCATCTTGCTGTATACGGCTGGTGTAACCTGAACTGATAACATATTTCTTGGGATACCATCAATGTAATCATTCTTGAGTGTTTCAAGTGTTACAATAGCTTCTTCAATAATATCCTGAATTGCTGTTGCTTCTGTAGATGGTGTGAACTGTGTGCCGCTAGCAACACACTCTTCAAAGAAAGCCCTATCAAGTTCATTAGTCATCTGCATTGTATGATTGGCACTTCTTCTTGTAATGAATCCATCTACACCTAAAAGAGATACATCTTTTTGTTCAACTTCTTCAATGAACTCCCTATCTGTATCAATAGGAATTGTTACCGGCTTACCTTTTACAAGTTCTCCTTTGCCTTTTCCTCTTGCTGTACCATAAGCATTTGATTTAGCATTAGCGAATCTTTTAGCTTCTACTGTTCCGGCTGTAGGGTCTCCGGATAAATCTGTGTTCTTTAACTGTCCTGAGATTGTAGCTTTCTGTACATTCTCAATTACTCCATTGTAGGCTTCTGCTAAAAGCATTTTGCCCGCTGGGTCAAGTAATACTTCAAGTGACGTGATTCTTGCCATTTTTAGTCTCCTTTCAAAATTACCATATTAATGGTTTTTCTTTCTGCTGTTCACTAGAAGATGGAGTAACATCTTCTGGTTTATTTGATTTGGAACCGAACTGTGGGGCTGGTTTAGTGTCCTTTTGAGTATCAGACACAAATGCTCCGGCATCCTGTTCCTTATATGCACTTACGAAATCATCAAAGCCTAATATATTACCATTATCCATAGTAAGATTCTTTGCCAAAGCATCGCTTAAAAATGCTTTCTTAGCAGAATTACTTGTAAACTGTAAGCAATTAGTCTTTTCCTTAATAGCAAATTCATAAGCCTGCTTATTAAGTTGTTTCTGATAATCAGCCTGAGCATTAGCATAATTAGTCTTCAGTGTGTCAAAATCTGTCTGAAGATTCTTCAATGTTTCTGCATCAGTGCCTGCATCAGCCAGTTTCTGCTTCAAATCTGCAAGGTCAGTATCACGCTGTTTAATATCATTATTATACTTGACCTGTAAAGCATCCCTTTCGCCTTCTGCTTTAGTTAGCTTACCATTAAGATTATTGACTTCTGCCTGTATTTTATAATTTTCATTAAGCATTTTGTCAAATTCTTCTTTCTTATCTTCCGGTATGGTAAGTCCAAATGACTTCAAGATTTCATAAATGTTTTTCATAATTTGCTCCTTAATCTAAAATATTTTTTAATTCCGCTTTCCGGAATATGGATTATTTACACCTTGTATTATACACAATATTAATTGAAATGTAAATAGTTATCCACAAAGTTATCCACACTTTTTTAAAAGTTATACACATTTTTGACTTATCCACATAGTTATACACATAGTTATCCACAATTAGAATAAAAAATAAAGTTTTCAACATTAATTTGTGGATAACTTTGTGAAACTTGTGGATAACTCCTATTGTAATATGTATTACAATATGTTATAATAAATTATAGAATAAAGAAAGGAGTTTTTTGATTATGACAAAAACAGAATTGAACACTTTACAGAAATTAATTGAAAAGGAGGATACTAAAGGTAAGAAATTATTGGAAAGAGTTATATGGTTGAATACAACGAAGCCTAAATATGCAATAGGCGATTGTTATGTTGTAACAGATAGAGGTCATTACATATATGGAGTTCCGGTAATAAATATGAATGCCAAAATCTTAGATATACATAGCAACAGCAGAAATAAGCTATACCTCTATGATTTAGAATTAATTATTATAACAGACTCCGGAATACACGAAGAAGTAAAAGTGTATATAAATGAAAACGATATAGGCAGGAAAGTTGAAGATAACATTAACAAAATCGTGCCAAAAAATAAATACTCTGAATCCATTGGGATTACACTAGATGGAAATACCGCTTGGTAATAATAAAGACCTACTCATAATCGAGTAGGTCTTATTTTATATAGAAATTTTGATTGACTTAGGTTTTACTTGTTTCCCATTATATCCGGGAACATAAGTTCTATCCATTTTAGGTGTTAATCCTGCTTGAGTAGATATATCAGTATAATGTCTTCTCAATGTTCTTACTTTCGCTCTAGCTTGCTTTGTTAATTCAGCATCACCTAAATTTTCTGCAAATATAGCTTTATCTTTCGCCTTTCGTATTTCTGTTTCAACATTTCTCTGAACCTGTGTAGCTTCATACTTACTCATCTCTCTCCCGTCTATAGTCACTTTTTGTTCGCTGTTAGCTTTATATTTATCAAGCTCTTCATTAGTATAGGCTGGTTGAGATATTCCTAAGATAATCGGGAATGTGGAGTGCTTGCAATTACAAGTTGATATTCTTCTTCTTAGATTACTATTAACCATTTCAAATTCTTCATTGCTAAACTGTTTTCCTTGTATATCTATATGGTCGGCGGCACATAGAGCATGAACAGTAACCTCTACACCATCTGCCCCAAACTCTTTTCCAACTTGTTCTCTGATGCCATTATTAACTTCCCGAACTCCATCCAATACATTCATTCTTACTGCACTATCTAATCTCCTCGTATATCCACTAGCATAAGTGATTCTTAATCCTTCATCTGCATTTCTTACAAGTGGAGATAATGAAGAGTCTGTAAGCTGTCCTCTTATAAGTTCATCATAAGAACCTACTCCACTAACTACCGCATCTATAGCTGTATCAACTAGATGCTTATATGGTTCATACAATGCTGTTGTATTGGACATATTAAGGAAAGTGTTAGCTGTAAGCTGTTTCATACTTTTCAATCGCCTTTGTATTGTCATATTTTGAGCGAATGGTATTTGTTTTTTGCCTCTGGCGGTGTACAGATTATAAGTATCTTTGTATAAGGACATTCCACTTATATCATAGATTTGATATAATTCACTAAGTGTTCTACCTGTTTCCTGTGATAACAATGTATTTATTTCAGCTATGTTTTGTTGCATCTTAGCCATTTGCTGTAACCTAAAGAGGTTGGAAGGAGATAGTTTTCCTATCTCCTTTATCTGTTTTGCCATTAACTTAATATAATGAGTATTAATAGCTTCATACCTTGCAGATACAATATAAGAATATTCTGTTAATAGTGAATCAGATAACATATAATCACTCCTTGTTTGTATCGTCATCTTCTCCATTGTTTTCTAATGTGGAAGATGGAAGATTACTGTATATATCATTGAGCATATTTTTCTGCTTTTCTTTTTCCATTTTATCAATTTCTGCTTGTGCTGTTTTCAATGATTCCCCATTATACCAAGCACGAACCTCCGCTTTACTTAATATGCCTTCTTTTTCTAACAGTAACTTCTGACTTAACTCCGCATCTGTATCTGTGAGTATACTATCTTTCCATTCAACGATAGTATCATAATCACCTGCCGGTGCAAGGCTATATAATTCAACCAGTACATTCATTGAATATACTACATCCATAATAGCTTTTTCCAAAGCATCCTGAATAGCTGATATAGTAATATAACTTCTCTGCTTAGATAATTTAATCTCCGTTGCTGTTTTTGCATCATAGGTGGGTTCCGATATTGTACCTCTGGAAATGCCAATAGCATCCTCAATCAGACATTTATAAGCATTAAGACCTGTGATATAATTAGCATCCCTCAAAGCTGGAGCCCACGCATTATAGGTTTCATCAGAACCTAAATCCAATTTCCTATAAAGACGATTCTGACAATCATCCATTTCCATATTCGTTTTAAAATATGTTTCCGAATAAGTGACTGCGGTTGGGTCTACATCAATAGCTAATTGTCCACCTTTATATTCCCAATCCAGTCTTGAAAACTGTTCATCAGCTCTTTGTATTAACTTTGAAGCAGGACTAAATATTGATATTCCTAAAGGAGATTTTAAATCAATGTTATTAGCCGTCGGCATCTTGAAATAACCATACAATGGCTTTTCCACATTATTAATTGATACTTCTTCTTCCAAGCTCGCCCATTGAGCTACATCTGTTAATGGTATTTCATTTCCTAAATCTTGCTCTGTTTTATCATCTTTTGATTTCTGTTTGGCTTTGTATGCCTTATTAATAACTGTTATCATATTAGTGGCATAATCAAACTTCTGTCTTTCTATCTTAGTATATACATATCCGTCCGCAACAAAAGCATCATAAAAAGCTATATCAATTATGTTTCCATCTTCGTCAAATTGAATAGGATAAAATTCGCCTTGATAGCAGTAATCAAAATAAATCTGATTATTACTAAAATACGGCTTAATTATTAATCCTCCTAATGCTAATGCTTTTTCCACAATTTCCGGCAACTTATATAATAGTCTTCTTGTATATACGTCATTAAGATATGTGGCTCTTGTATTATTGATACCTGTATTCTTATCTTCTTCTACATCATCTTCCGTACCGGGTTCTACAATTCTTGTATCAATCTCGGATAATACTTGCTGTTGTATTTCACGACATATCTGTTTTGCCAACCCTAAAGAATATACTCCCTTTTCCTCATCCAACCAAGGGCTTTCATCTTTATACATCATACGCCATTTCTCAATAGCATTAATCAATGTATCAGATATCATATTACTATTAATATTCAAAGCTTCCTTGATATCTTTTTTTGCAAATAATTTATTCAAGGCTTCTTGAATAATTTTTAATAATTTTTTAAACATTTCAATTCTCCTTTACTTCTTTTTGAACTAACTTAATAAGATAATCCTGCACCTTGAACGGCATTCCACTATGTTTAATGCAATAAATGATTTCTAACAGATTCTGTTCCATATTATAACATCTCCTTTTTTAATCCCTTGATATACATTTTATATAATCTCAATCGATTGCTCCGACCTTCTTATACACTTCATATATTTTTGGAAATTGAATAGCAATCCAATCAACCATAGTTTCTTCATGACCAAATTGCTGTAAATGTTCAAAATTGGATTGTAATCCACTCTCACTTAAAAAAGCATGAATAATCTCGTGTCTTAACTGTTTCTTCATTAGGTATTCAAAATTTCCAACATTGTTATAGTTGTCCTTTCTGATAACGATGGTCTTACTTGTATTGTCACACCATCCATCTACACCTGCACTCTTCAAATTCTTTCGTTTAATCTTATAAATAGTACCTAATATATCTACTTTCATTCTACCTTCCTTTCCTCTTCCACTCTTGTTCCATAGCATATCTTGTCATATCAATACTATGATTATTAGCATCTGGGTAACAAGATGTTGGATTTCCATCCCTGTCTAATTCATATTCGTATTTCTTAAACTCTTCAGCTGTGTTTGGACATCTAATAGGGTCTATTACTATCTTTAATAAAGATTGCAACCATTTCATTCCATATCTTACACTATCTGGTCCTTTTTCTGCCGGACGTGCATTAAGTCCATAAGCTCTATAATCTGCTACTGATTTCTGTTCGGAACTATCACAAGTTACAACATCATATCTGCCTAAATGGAAATCGTCTAATAATACTTGAGCAGTATCTTTATTCTTCATCTTATTGGTTCTAAATTCCTCAAAGATATATAGAGTCATTCTTGCACTATCATAATACATACAGCCGTAATGGAATGGGTCTGGGAACCAACCCCAGTCAACACCTCTATATAATTTATCCCACTTAGCAATTTCTTTATCTGTAATCTGTCTAATCTCAAGATTATCAAATACCTCAGTTCCGTTCCCGATAGGAATACCAAGATATTCGTGTTCATATGCTTTAGGATTTACCTGTTTTAACCATTCAGCATCATCTATAAACTGTTGTCCTAACCATTTGGGAGGTGCTTGTAAATAAGTAGTATGAGACACTAATGTATCTTTTCTTAATTTTTCTTTCTCTATATAATCATTAGCCCAGTTCTGTCTTGATTTAGGGGGATTCATGGATTTGAATACTATAAAGTCATTACCGCCTCGAATTACAGACTGCTGAACTTTTCTTATTTCTTCTTCACCAGCAAATTCATCAAACTCCTCAAACCATAGATAACCTATATATCCAAAAGGTACTTTGATAGACTTAGACTTTGCCGCTTTATCAAGCCCCTTGAATATGATTTTCTGTCCGGTTGGGATGTGTTCAGCTCTCATTGGAGATTTTGTCAACTTCCATAAATGACTGACACCCAGCATATCAATAGCCCATTCTATCTGTGCAAATACAGAAGTCTCTAATGTATCTCCAACCTTCCTATAAATCACTGCGTGTTTCTTGTGGTTCTCTGGTTTCATCATATTATGAACAATTTCTATAGATACATCCGATGACTTCAAAGAACCTCGTCCACCGGTTAAGTCATAATATGTATGCTTATGTTTTTTTATATCATTATGAATATCATAGAAAGCTGGACCTATACAGTTAGTCAAAGATTTACCTTTAATCTTGGTCTTGTTCAATATCCTCATCCTCTTCTATTTCCACAGTATCAGGAATATCATCTATAATATTAACTGCGGCTTGTATATTAAGATTTCTAGCTCTCACATCTAATCTCTTAGCCAACTCACTTGCGGCTTTTGTTCTTTCACTCAATGGGGGGTCTAAATCGAACTGGTCTTTCTTTTCCCCACGCATTACAGAAGTAAGGTATTCCATAACTTCCTGTATATCCGCTATCCTAGCTGATTCAAGTCTTTCATTGATGGCATCTATGTAATTCCTTATCTTTACATTGTACAACAGTCGTGAACCTTGTGACTGAGCTGTCTTTGGACTATAACCTGCTTTAAGTGCTGATTGATATATATTATTCGTTTTCATGTATTCCTGTACAAATGTTGTTTGTCTTTGGTTTAAATACTTCTTGCATTCTTTTTCTTTATCTGTTTCCTTACTCATTATTCTTTACCTCCTGCCATATTTCATTCAACGCTTTCATTGCTTTTATCTGTGATGCTGTATTAATTATCATTTTTCTTTTACTATCAAGTATTGTATACATTTTAATGTATCTATCTTGTTCGTCGGAATAAAATTGAGATGTATTTATATATACTTTTATTCCTTTTTGTTTTAACGCTAATTGTATCTTATATAATGATTTTGATAAATCAGCCATTTCTATGTAGCCCGCCTTTCTTTTTTATTTAAAATTTTAACATAAAATAAAACAAAAAACAACATATCTGTTTAGGATATGTTGTTAAACTGTTATCTATTTGTTATTTATTTGTTAATATCCAGTTATAATTATTAGTAACTCTTTCGTAATATGTTGTTCCATCTTCATATACTGGAAAGTCTTTTATTTCCCCCAAATTATAATATTTTAACATATTCTCCAAATCCCCATCTGCCATTTCTCTACATTGGGTTAATATGATAAGTGCTAATTCTACATTTTCATAAGAATTTATTTTCCAATTATTTAGTTTATTATCTTTAGCTGTATTCTCCCAATATGTATCTCTTATTTGACACAGCCCAAAATCATGTCCATCCTCACTTATAATATTTTCTTGAAAGGCTGATTCATTCATTATTATTGCCAGCATCATATCATAAGAGAAATTATATTTATCACATAACTGTTTTATACTTACCTGTAACCCCCGCTCAAGCGGGATGAAACTATAATAAGCATATATATCATCATAATTGTGAAATTCATATTCACTTTCATTTTCTGTTGTACAAGGCACTTCTAATATTTGATTAGAATAATTAATCTTTTCCTTGTCTGCCGTAAAATTAATTTTTGCAATAAGTAACAATGTACTCAATAATATTCCTATAAATATACTATTTTTCATTTTTATCCTTCTCCCATAATTTTTTATGATTATTTTCTTCTTGATATTTCTTCCAACAAATCGCCCCCATACCTATTTCTATAGCCTGTGCATTATGTAATTTTCTTCCACATCTCTTACAAGTTGTCTGTTTTATATCGTTCATATTATCTCCTTTTATATCTACATAACTGTATATTAAGTGCATCAATCACTTGTAGAAAATAACCTTTGCTCAGAACTTCATATTTTTTAAGTAATTTAGATTTGGGGATTGTCAACACTTGCTCCGGAAGCACATAATTTTTCAAACCTTTCACATAGATATATCTATGTTGTGGCAATCCATCATATTTAGTTGTCAATGGAATAATCTGCACACAAGGGCAATATCTATTATTAATATCATTGCTTATTATAACTGCCGGTCTTATGCCAGATTGTATATGTTCATCTTTACTATTATTATTTGTGGATAAATCAACCCACCATACATCTCTTTGTCTTATCATTTTAATCACCCGATTTCCATCTTTCTTTTAATTTCTCGTAAAGCTCTACTTATTTTTGGTTGACTACATTTGAGCATATCACCAATATGTATCTGTGTATATCCTTGTACTTTCAGTTGAGCCACTTTATACTCAAATGGTGTTAGAATGTCCCTTAAATTATAAGGGATTATTTCATCATAACTGTCTAACCCTGTTGTACATACATCTGCCAAACAAATATTTTCATATTTTTCTGTACTGTCTAAAGATAAAACATCTTTAATATATTTATTACTTTGAAATTTTCTAAATTCCATCTTAATAGAATTTAGAATAACCATTCCTGCGTATGTACTAAATTTATATCCTTTGTCTTTATTAAATGTTAATGCCGCCTTACATAAAGCTATGGCACAAACATCGTAATATTCCTCGACGGATAAGTTATATTTATGTATACACCAATATATTAAATTATGATTTTCTATAACCAATATTTCTTGTTCTTTTGTCATCATTTGTCTCCTTTTTATATAAAAAATGGAATTACACCTTTTAAATACAGCTTATGCTGTATATCATAGCACATAGCTTCATATTCTTCAGCAGTCTTTCCATAAGTAGCCGCCAGCTTTTCATTTAATTTCTCACGAAGTGGGGCAAATGTATTTGAAATTTTATCGGTTGCAAATCCACAACCCATTTCATATTCAGCTTCTTCCTGCATCTGTAATACATTCATTTTCTTCATGATTTCTTTTCTCTGTCTTGTCATAATAATTATCTCCTTTTGTATTTGTGTTATCACTTCACATTGTTTTATACGTTACTATTAAATTCTTACCCCCAACTTCATACAAGTTGATTTTGCCTTACAAAACTCAATCCAATTTTTATCCGTCATGTCTTCCAGATATTTTTCTTTTGCTTCTTTATAAATTTTCAAGGCTTCATCTTTATTCATATACATATTTGGTACCTCCATTTTATGTGTTTTGTTGTTATCTCTTAACTTGATTATATTGTAATACATATAATAAGAAATGTCAAGTGATTTTTTAAAAATTTATATAAAAATCCTGTATGAAATAAACAATATAAAATAAGATATTCAAGGATTTTTTAAATTTATGTGAAAAATATTGTTTATTTCAGACAAGATAAAACAAGATATTCAAGTGCTATATCTTCATCAATAGTCCCCATTTTTATTCCAGATTCCACTCGTTGGCAGATTAGCATATTTCTTTTCACTTCTGCTATACTATAGCCGCCAACATTCTTAGTACAACCATACAACTCTCCTTTTGTCATCCCGGTTCTTTCCATCGCATTCTGCTTATTGCTTCCAAGACCTTGATAAGCTAATAGATTTCTAAAACCTGTGTATAATATACTTGCTATCATCATAGCCGGTTCACCTTTTCTCAGGGCTTCATCAAGTTTCTGTATAGCTGTATCCGGATATCCTCCTAATACTGCATTAGTTAATTCAAAGGTTATATCTCCTATTTCTTTATGAAATAATCCTTGCTTATCTAATTCTTCAAAACAGTCATTAACAGATATTCCGTTAGTCAGATTGGCTATATATTCATTATATTGTGTAATCTTATCTATTTCCATCAGTATTCTACCATAATCATAATTACAATACTCAACTAACTTGCTTGAATTTTTCTCGCTTAAATCGGGTAAATCTTTAGATATGTATGTTTGTAACACCTCTTTAGATAAACGTGAAAATTCAACTATATTTTGTTGATTCTTCTTTACAAAGGCAGAACGCTTATCTAAGCTATGATATCTAAGAATGATATAATCTTTAGTTGATGTATTTCGCACAGTTTCCCAACTATCCTCAGCTCTTAAAAATGCCATATCATCTTGAACTACATATAATCTAATAGATTTGTCAAGACTCTTCTTGTTTATATTTTGCATTATATAAGATACTGAATCTGCACTTATACGTTTGGTATTAGTAGTTTCTAATATATGAATTAGGTATATATTTAGAATTGTCTGTTCTTCCCCAAATAATATCAAAAAATGTGGAATATCATTGGAGGATATTTGTTTCATCAAATCTACAAGTTCCATTAAAATAATCCGCCTTTCTTTTTTGTTTTTGATTTCCTTGTGCTAACCTGTAACGCATGACAAGCTATATTCATTAGATATTGCTTGTCACTTGCATTTAATCTATCATATAAATCAAATCCGGTTGTTCCGTCAAAATCATACATCACATACCCATATTGCGTATCATTTATATTAATATCTTTTTGCAAGGATACAAGTTGTCTACTTAATTCGTCATATTCTTTATCCGTTAATTTATTTGTATTTAATTGATAATAAGCAATACAGTTTAATATGATTTTTCTTTGTAAAAAATTAATACAAGTAATTTTATCCCATCTTCTTGGAAATTTTTGCAATTTAGGCACCTCACAAACATCCTTTAATCTGTGTGTCTATATATCTTGTACATGCCACTACACATCCATCTTTACTTGCATATAAATTACCCGCTAATGAACTACTATATGATGATATTTTTCTATTGAAAATACAATAATACCAACGATTATAATATTCTGAATATACTATGTGACATGCACAATTTCTATATTTTCCTCTGTAATGATGATTAGTTATCTCATATAATTTCATTTTTTAATATCCTCCAACAATTTAGTTAGCATACATTCTATGCTTGCCTTTTTATTTACTATACCCCGCTGGATTTCACGTTCACACTCAAATATATGTGACATACTGTTGAGATTAATATATAAGTTGAATGGTTCATAGGCAAGATAAAACGTTTTTTTGAATATTTTAAAAAACAGTGAACAATCAATCTTACCAGTATCTGTTTGCTTTGCTTTGAGTTGCGTACAAGCCTTTAATAATCTTGTACCACTCTGAGTATTCAAAGCCTCAATTACATCATCCACACAACTTTCTATCCTTTCAAGTTCACTATGTTCAATCTGTAACTCACCTATATTAGTACAATACTCAAGTTTCAACTTATCATCACACACTGAATTTAATTCCTGTGATGTATATGGTTCCATTTTAATAACTGTTCCCCTGCTTCTGATAGTACCCAGCATATTATCTATATTATGAACTGTCATTATAAAATAAGCATTATTAGGTGGTTCTTCCACAACTTTAAGAAGTGCATTTTTCGCTCCTACAGACATATCATCCGCATTTCGGAAAATATACATTGTAGGAGCTGTATAACTATAGGCATATTCAATAGTTCTTCTTACATCTTCTATTTTACAGTCATTTATAATACCAGTTATATGTAACATTCTCATTATAGCTTTTGCGAATGTTAGTCTTCCACTTCCTTCATCCCCGGCTATGATGATAAATCTGGGGACAGACTTATTACATCTCCACTTAATAAGGGTTTGAATATTGTTCTTCTGTCCTATCATCTTCACTTATCTCCAATCTTATAAAAGCTGAACCTGTACGGATATGTCTTAAAACAGAACCTATCTGCATATCAATTATTCTATAGAGTTTTGTATGTTCAAGAGTTAAGACCCATATATTTTCTAATTTATTATCTATAATTGCCTGATTAACTTCATCTGTAGATAACTGTGTTACTTTCATAGCAGACATATATTAACCCTCCTTTCCACAATAAACCAAGATAGATAATTCTATTAATGTCTTAGGGTCACTATCCCACTTGACCTGACTATTTAAAGAAACTATAAAATCCATAGTAGCAAACAACGCTTGCTCTGCATCAAACAATGGATTATCTATAAGTCGCCCTAATTCAGTTTCAAGGGTATTAGGTAAATTGATATAATCAAAATTCTTATATAGGGCATACTTTTCTACTTCAAGAATGAACTTCGCAAAATCCTTCAAAAACTGCTTAACATCCTTACCTGCATTGTATACATCTTCAATGATTCTAATAGCTGTCTCTTTTTCTCGCACTTCTAAAGCATCTAAAAACTCTATGAATGTAGAATAATCTTCTCCTCCGATAGTCTTTAACACATTTTCCAATGTTAAATCATGAGATAATGAAAGACATTTATCTAATAAAGTTATTGCATCTCTCATTCCGCCATTACAAACCTTTGCAATATATTCCAATGCTTCTGGATATCTTATTATATCTCCAATATCAGTTAAGTCTGGGTCGTTCACATCTTGAGAATTTTCAGTTAAACAAATATGTTCCAATCTTTCCACAATTCCTTCATTACTGATTTTCTGAAAATTGTATCTCTGTACTCTTGAAAGAATTGTATTAGGTATTTTCTGTGGGTCAGTCGTGCAAAAAATAAAAATAGTAAATTTAGGTGGTTCTTCAAGTGTCTTTAATAATGCCTGCCATGCACCATTAGAAAGAGAATGACACTCATCCACTATGAATATCTTGTATTCTGCATCAAGTGGCTTTCTTTTAGCATCTTCTATAATCTGTCTGATATTATCTACACCACTATTAGAAGCGGCATCTACTTCGATTGGATTTCCTTTTCCGTTGTTTATCATATTAGCAAATATTCTTGCTGATGTTGTCTTACCTGTACCTGCTGGACCTGTGAATAAATATCCGTGCTGAAAAGTTTTAGTTTCCAACTGATTCATTAAAATGTCTTTGATTGCACTCTGTTCTGTCATATCGTCAAATGTTTTAGGACGATATTTTACTGCTAATGATTCCTTAGCCATTATAAACCCTCCTTAATAAGTGGCAAATATTTTATAAATTTCATCAGAGAATCTTCAAGATTAAAATCCTTATATCGTTTCCCATTTCTCATAAGTGTAAAAGTATAGGAAGTAATACCTTTTAAATGTAGCTGAGTAATATGCTTACTTATCTCATTTCTTGAGCCACATTTGATTCTTCTGATTTCTCCTTTCTTGTCTTTAACATTAACTGTTACATAATATGTAGTGTCTCTCAATTTAGTCTCCTTTAATATATAATATAGTGTTTTAAGTGTTATCGCTTCACTATGTTTTTACTTTATTTCCTGTGCTATTGAAAATCTTTTTAACTTTGTGAAATAATCCATAAGATATATTCCATTCTGACAAACTCTTAATATTCTTATGTTGTTTTCCTGTGCCACTTTCTTGGCTAATTCCTTAACTGCTGGAATCATTACTGCTCCTTCTGTAATATTCATTGTTGTTTCATTTTCATTAATTTCTGTAAGTGTGTAATTCATCATTTCTTAAATCTCCTTTATATGTATTAGTTATCTCTTAACTTGATTATATTGTAATACATATAACATGAAATGTCAAGTGATTTTTAAAATAAATTTTCCAATATTGCAGATATTACATTTCTTTGCATATCAGTTAATGATACATCTGTAAGAGCTGTTTTTAAATCTTCTTTAGCTTTCATATAACCGTTCTTATAACCTTCTTCATACTGGTTTCTATCATAACTAAGGGCTTTAATAAGCTCATCTTTATTTACTATAACTCCAACCTGTTGAATAGCTGTATAAATCTGCTTATCAACATTCTCTGCTATATCTTTCTGTACTGACTGAACTATATTTATAGGGCTTTCATATCCTGTCATATCAATTTCTAGTTGTTCTATCTTATTCATTGATTGCAAAGCCATATTTAAAACATCCCTTCTCTCTTTCATATTTCCTTGTGCATAATTAAAAGCACATTCATCACAAGTCTTATCACAACCCTGTCCTAATGCAGAATAAAATTCTAATGTTTCACAAGTTAATCTTGCATTCAACTTTTCTCTTGCTTCTTTTAATTCCATATAATCATCTCCTTACATCAAAATTATCTGTTTCTGATACCAACTCTTCTCCAGTTATTAATTCTGAATAATGAAGATTCTCAATCCACTTACAGAACTCTCTCCATTCATCTAACTTATGGTTCTTCCTTGAATGATACATATTAGCTAATACTTCATAATTAAGCATAACATTTCTTGTTTGATTGTAGGATGATGGGAGTAACTGTATCATTTGCCACCAAAATTCCTTGTCTTTGGTCTTGATAAACCAGTCTCGAACCACATTCAGACAAGTAATAATGCTCTTAAAAAGCTCAATGTTACCATATTCACCCTCAGACAAATGTTCGTGGCTAAAATCTTCTAAGGTGAATTCTTTTTCCTGAATTTTGTGCATAGTTGAGCAACTATTAGCAA
>CALEJY010000189.1 GCA_937898445.1 uncultured Candidatus Melainabacteria bacterium
TTGTATTATTCCTCAACTGCGTGGCGAATATCATTCAAGAACTATCGAAAACATTTTGGAAGAAGCTAATGCTTTGGTTAAAAAAGGTGTTACAGAAATCGTTCTTATTGCTCAAGACACAACAAGTTATGGTATTGATTTGTACGGAAAACAAATGTTGCCGAAACTTTTGGAAGAATTGAACAAGATTGAAGGTTTGGGGTGGATTAGAATTATGTACGCTTATCCGACACAAGTTAGTGATGAATTGATTGATGCTATTGCAAGATTGGATAAGGTTGTTAAATATATTGACCTTCCTTTGCAACACAGCAATGCAGAAATTTTGCAAGCTATGCGCAGACCGGTAATGGATTATGAAGTTCTTGTAAATAAAATTAGAAACAAAATCCCTGATGTAGCTATCAGAACTGCGTTTATCGTAGGTTATCCGGGAGAAACCGAAGAACAGTTTAACGAACTTTATGAATTTGTAAAACGAGTTAAGTTTGAAAAAATGGGAGTATTTGAATATTCTCGTGAAAAGAACACAGTTTCTTATTCTATGGATGATCAAGTTCCTGCAAAAATTAAAAAACAAAGACATAAAAAATTAATGACTTTGCAAAAGAAAATTTCAAGAGAAGTTAATGAAAGCTATGTCGGAAAAGTTGTACCTTGTATTGTAGAAGGTTATACTGACGACGGTTTGGTATTAATGCGCTCTCAACATGATGCTCCTGAAATTGACGGTATGGTTTATGCAGAGGCAAAAGACAATAACGTTATTCCGGGTGATATTGTGAATGTATTAATAAATCGTGCGGATGATTACGATTTGTTTGGCGTTTTACAAGATTAAGAAAAAATAGTATAATTAACAAATATTATAAATAATAAAACGAATAGGAAAAGATAATGGAATTTGTAGAAAACAGAGAAGTTGAAAAAGAGCAGTTAAAGGCAATTTTTAGAGATATGGTAAAATATTCGCCATCTAAAATTGTTGGTATGATTGGGAACGCCATAATTATTCCGGTTTATACAAGCTTGCTATCTCCGGAACAATATGGATTGTATTCATTGTCAATCGCTGTTTTGTCGTTCTTGTGTATCATTTTTTCTGACTGGGTTGGTTTGTCAGGTTTAAGATTTTTCAAACACCACCAGATGTCGCAAGATATGCCAAAATATTTGACTACTCTTGTTACAATGCTTACAACAAATTTGTTCTTGATGTTTGTGTTGTCTTTTATTTTTAGGCACAATTTCTATTCATTTTTCCATATTCCGGTAAAATATTTCTTTGCAATTTTGGTTTTAATTATTCCGGTTGCAATAAGAGCTTTGTTATTCCAGTTGTTGAGGGCGCAATTAAAAGCGATGTCGTTTACGCTTTCAACTATTATTAATCAATTTTTGACAATTTTATTATCTATATTCTTTGTAAAATTCTTCCATCTTGGAGCGGTTGCATTGCTATTAGGCATGGGGGTTTCTATATCATTGATTGATTTGTTGTTGATTTATCAGAGCAACATTTTGTCATGGTTTAAGTTACAAAAAATCGAATGGAATTCTGTTTTGCCGATTATGAAATATGGAGTTCCAATTGCGGCAACATCATTGAGCGCATGGATAATTAACCAAAGTAATAAATTTATCATGAATAGTATTCATGGTTTTTCTCAAGTTGGAATTGTTGGGGTTGCTTATGGTTTGACTTTACCGCTTTTGATGACTATTTTTTCAATAATTACAGTTGCTGCAATTCCTAGAATTATTAATATGTACGAAGAAAAAATTGATGTAAGACCGTTAATTTCAAGATTTACTGGGTATTATGTGATGATTGCATTGCCTGTAATTATTGTGATTTCTTTATATGCAACGGATTATGTTCAAATGATGTCGTCAAATGACAAGTTTTTAATTGCATTTAAGCTTGTTCCTTACTTTGCTTTTGGAACATTTTTCATGGCTTTGACTGATTACACTACTTTGCAATATCACTTGGCAAACAAAACTTATTTTGATTTTATAATCAAGCTTGCATCAGGTATTGCAAATATTGTGTTGAATATTTTGTTAATTCCAAAGATGGGATTGATAGGTGTTGGTATTGCAACATTGGGTGCAAACTTTTTATATTTCTTGTTAAGTATAATTATTGTACTTCCGGGATTAAGATTGATTTTTCCGAAATTAATCATGGGCAGAATGGTAATATCTTTTGTGCCATTCGTTGCTTTGTATTATGTGTTTGACAAATTTATTCACTTGCCGGCGTTAGTTGAAATGTTGAGCTTGATGGGTGTGTTCTATATTTGTTATTTCACATTGACAAACACTATTATGAAACGCCCTGAATTGTAGTTTCTTGTAAAAAAATAAGATAAAATTCAAAAATTCCTCCTTTGTGAGAGAGGTGGGTACCTATTATTTGGTGTTGTAGGATTGTTAATATTTGTTAATAATCTAGCAAGAAAAATTTTTCTCGGATTTTAATACTTGAGAAAAGTAGATTTGTGTGCAAATTTATTAAGGAATTGTAATAATAAATAGAAATACAACTATTCTCTTGGTAATATTAAAACGCTAGTCGAATTTTATATAAAAATAATCTATAAATTAGGGAAAATATTTGAAAGGAAAAGCATGATTAAGATAAAAGCCGGTAAAAGAAAAGCAGTTGCTTCGGCATTAACATTTTGTTTCTTCTTACAACAATCTTTCTGTTTGCAAGTTTTGGCAACAAACATTTCAGGCGTTACTGGTAATAACGGAGTTTTTGATATCACTCCTACTGCCAAAAACCCTGCAGGTAACATTGGTTTCAGAAAATATCAAAACTTTGATTTAAGCAAAGGCGATATCGCAAACCTTATCTATTACCTACAAGGACAGGATTTGTCAACATTCGTAAACCTTGTTGATAACCAAATTAATATTCAAGGTATTGTTAACGCAGTTGGCAAAAATGGTGCTTTTAATAACGGGCATGCCGTATTTATTTCACCAAACGGAATGGTTGTTGGTTCAAGCGGTGTTTTGAACGTCGGTTCTTTGACTGTTTTAACTCCTGATAGCGACAGTTACGAAAAATATAAAAGTGATTTGAAAAGACCTTCTTTGATTGCTGATTACAAATCAAAATTGGGCGAAGGTAATGCAACTGTAAAAATCGATGGTAAAGTTTTAGCTCGTAACTTTGTTGATATTAATGCAGCAAACTTGCAAGTTTCACCTGATGCTCAAATTATGGCAGGTGTTAAAGATGCTACAAAAATCCTTTCAAATGCTCAAGCTGAAGCTTTATTCAATCAGCTTGTAAATGCAGATAATATGAGTGCTAATTCTTTCGCTAACGATAACGGAAGTATTATAATCAGAACTTATGGCGAAAATGGCGGAACTGATATTGCCGGTACAATGAAAAACTTTGGTACAGGCAGTACAGAAATCACAAACTTAGGTTCTAAAGGTATTAATGTTTCTGGCAAATCATTGAACGGAAACGGCGATACATTGTTAGTTAACAAAAATGGTGAAGTTAATGTATCAGGTACTGTTGCAAACAAAGGCGGCAAGTTACTTGTTGATAACACAGGTTCAGGTGTTTTGATTGCATCAACAGGTTTGTTAAGCAATCAGGGCGGTGAACTTATCGTTACAAATACAGGTAATGATGGCGTAAGTATTGCAAACGGTGGTTTGGTTAAAAACTCTACTCATAGCGCAAATATTATTAACTCCGGTAAAAACGGTATTAATGTAAAAGGTCATGTTAATGCTAACGGAATTAATATAACAAACAAAAATTCAAATGTTATTCTTGGCGATTATACAGGTAGCAATAACTTAAACTCTACAGGTAACGTAAATATTAAAATTAACGATGGTAACTTGTTGAACTACGGCACAAAAGAAACTTTAATCAAGGCTTCAAAAAATCTTGATATAGATGTTCAAAACGGTGCGGTTGGTCAAGAAGTTGGTCCTTGTGACGGCGGAGTTTGCACAGGTATTGGACCAAATGGCAGAGATTTAACAAAATCTATAAACGTAAACGTAGATGGCAACATTAAAGCAATAAGCACAAAGGGTACAAACGAGTCATTAGTTAATATGGCAAGTTTGAATAATGATATGAGAGTTGACCAAATTAAAGCTGATGGCAGAGTTATTCTTCTTGCTGACAGTTCAGTTAAGGGGTCAAAAGCTTACGATATTATCAACGCTTCTACAAACTCTCAAAACCCTAACGTTGAAGGTACTGGAATTTCAATTATTTCAAGCGGAAATGTTGGTTCTAAAGACAAAGCTTTAACATTTAGACAAAACGGTGTTGAACATATTTTCTATGGTGACGATGCTAGAAATCCTCACGTAGTAACTGATGTTAACAAACCGCAACAAGGTATTGATATTTTGGCAATCAAAGATATCAACGTAAAAGGTCTTGATAAAGCTGATGGAACTAAGTTAGATACTAACGCTTGTGCGATTATTTCAAGAACAGGTGACGTAAACGCTGAATTTTCAGGTGATGTATATATTAGAGAAACAACTGCGAAAAACGTAAATATTACAACTCGTGGTAAAAATATGTATATTGAAAACTTGGGCGAAGTTCCTACTTACCCTCAAGATTATTACGGACCAAACGGCGTTAAGTTAGAAAAAGCAAAACTTACTGCTCTTGATTTAGGTAGCTATAAAGATCCTAATGAAGCTCCGGCTTATGAACACGCTGCTGATTCAACAATCGTAGTTAAAAACGGTAAATTCTACGGACAAGGTCAAGGCAGACCGGGTAAAAATCAAGATTTGACATTGGTTGCTGATAACGCTTATGCAGGTGGTTATTACTTTAATATGGGTAAACACAGACCTGATGGCAAATCTACTTTGACAAAAGATGATACAACAAATCCATTGCAAAATGGAACTGATCCTACAAAACCTGTTTCTATCAGAGGCAAAGCAGTTAGACCGGATGATGTTACTGCAATAGGTGAAGATAAAAGCGACA
>CALEJY010000190.1 GCA_937898445.1 uncultured Candidatus Melainabacteria bacterium
GTTTATATCTCTCTCCTTTAAATAAACTATTTTACATGCTCATTATTGTATAATTTTATATTATCCGACTGGATTTTGTATATTCCCTACTTGGGCAATTGTAAAAACAACACTTATTCCGTTTAATATAATCATTAAATCTTTTTCATACTTCCAGCTATTCTTAATTCCAACGAGCCTGTTTTCGCAGGCTCTTTTTCTTGTGCTACGCACGTAGCCCCCTGCGACAATATTTTTTCATACTTCATATATTGGTATAAGGTTTTACGCACGTAGCCCTTTGTGACAATATTTTTCCATACTTCGTACATTGGTAAAATGTTTTACGCACGTAGCCCTCTGTAACAATATTTTTTCATACTTCATATATTCGTGTGGCGTTAAAACAATCTTTGTTATATAATATAACCAAACTCACTAGCAAAAAAATTTTTATGTGTTTTAAATAATTAGGAGGCATAATATGAAAGTAAGTGCGGTTTCTGCAAACACATATATTGAAAAATTAAAATTAAAAGTACTTAAAGCTCCCAAAAGAGGGCAAGAAAATCCAATTGTCGAAAATGGAATAACTAAAAGAGCAGTCGAAATTATGAAAAATCTCAGCGAAATAATTGAAGACGACTGGGCAAAAATAAAAAAAAGCGGTAACCTTTTAGATAAGCCGCAATACAGAGTTGCAGACAGACAAGGAAATCTTGTAACTATAAAACCCGTCTACCAAAGCAAAATAAATGAATACATCCTCATGGAAGTAGAAAATGACAAAACTGTCGATAGGGTTCTTTTCAATAGAAGAAAACCCTATGAATACACATTTGAACATTCCGTAATTACACCATACGGCTCTGCATCAGGCAAAACCTACAACTCAACAAAAGAGCATGACAAAGTCGTTGAAGATCGAGTAAATTCTTACATCGAAAACTTCGGCAAAAAAGCTATTAAACAAGTTGAAGAAGAAAATCTAAAACGCTAGTTTTGCCTAATACTACTTAAACATTAGGCAAATCGCCTTTTACTTCAGCAATTTCATTGCTTTCAAGTTCAAAAACTTTATGCAAAGCTTTTACAGCTTGTTGTGCATCACATTTATCTACAAGACAACTGATCTTGATTTCACTTGTAGAAATCATTCTGATATTAATATTTTGCTCTGCCAAAGTTTCAAACATAGCAGATGCAACACCCGGTCTGTCAATCATTCCGGCTCCGACAATTGAAACTTTTGCGATATTTTCATCAACCTGAATATCGCCTGTAGCACCAATTTCAGATTTCAAAGCCTCCAACGCCTCGACAGTCTTATTCAAATCAACAGAATCGATTGTAAAAGCGATATCGTTTGTATTAGAAACTTTTCTCGCATAAGATTGGATAATCATGTCTACAGAAATATTTTCTTTTGCAAGTCTGCTAAAAATCTTTGCCGCAACACCTGGTTTGTCCGGGACATCACAAACAACAATTCTTGCTTGAGATAAATCCGCTGCAACACCTGTAACCGGTTTATATATTTCCATTTTTTCCACTCCTAAAATTAAAGTTCCTAAATTATCTAACTTAAAACTACTTCTAACACGCATTGGCACATTAAACTGTTTTGCGGTTTCTACACTTCTCGGATGCAAAACATTTGCGCCTGCATGAGCCAATTCCAACATTTCTTCATAAGAAATTTCATCCAATCTTGAAGCATTTGGAACAACTCTCGGATCAGTCGTATAAACACCTTCAACATCAGTGTAAATATCACATCTTTCAGCATTCAACGCAGCTGCAAGCGCAACCGCCGAAGTATCAGAGCCACCTCTGCCTAAAGTAGTGATTTCTCCATCTTCTGTTACGCCCTGAAAACCTGCAACAACAATAATTTTGCCTTCTTTTAAATTCTCTTTTAATTTTTCAGTTTTAATATCCACAATTCGAGCTTTTGAATGAACATTTTCTGTCATAATCCCAATTTGCATAGCATTAAAACTTACCGCATCATAACCTTGAGCCTGAATTGCCATAGCCAAAAGTGCAATAGAAACACCTTCACCGGTAGAAAGCAACATATCCATCTCTCTGCCTGATGGGTTTGCGCAAAGATCTTTTGCCATCTTAACAAGATAATCAGTTGTATGTCCCATAGCTGAAACTACGACTACAACATCATTTCCGTTCTGTTTTTCTTTAATTACAATCTTCGCTACGTTTTTTATTTTTTCGGTATCTGCAACAGATGTGCCACCAAATTTTTGAACAATAATTTTTCTCAAGGTTTATTCGCTTTCTGAAGAATCCGCCAAAAGCTTTTCTAATTCAAGCTTTTGCTCAGGGTACTCAAACATTTCGGGAGCAATTTTTTCAATCGAATTTGCAAACGAAATTGTTTCTTTTACATTATATTCACAAACGTTATCTTTGACAAGTATATAGCTCACATAAAACATCAAATTTAACATTACTACATTTTCGGGTTCTGTTTTCAAAGCTTTTCGCAATTTTCGTTGCGCTTCTGCAAATTCATTTTTTTGAATCAGATACCTGACATAATCTTCAAAAGCTTTGATATAATGAGGATTTAATCGAATTGCACTTTCGTAACAATCTTTAACTTTTGTATCATTATTTTGAGCCTCATAACATTTTGCCATGTAATAAGATCCTAAAAAGTTTTCATCTTCTGTCCTAAAATAATCCAAAGCAAATTGATAATCGCCATGCTCATACGCAATAATCGCCGAAACTTTTGGTGCAAGCTTATCTTTCGGAGCTTTTTCCAATACTTTTTCAAGCAAATTTTGCGCCTCATCAAGTTCTTTTCTCTCAGCACAACAAAGTGCCAAAAAAGATTGAATTTCAACGCTTTCATTATCCATTTCAAAAGCTTTTAATAACTTAGATTTTGCCTCATCTAATTTATTAAACTTTTCAAAACTTTTTCCCCACTCAAAATACAAAGCAGGATTACCTAAGCCTAATTTTTCTGCATCAGCAAAAGAATTATGCATATTTTCAAAATCAAATTTTTCAGTATAAAGTTGCCCCAAAAGTACGTAAGCCGGCATCATTTTTTCGTTATAACCGATAGATTTTTTCGCATAATGAATTGCACTATCTAAATCATCTCTCAAAGCCTTTAACCTTGCATATTCAAACGTATTATTGGCATTAGGACAAACATTTGCCAAAAACGACAATTTCATATCAGCTTTATCATACATTCCAAGCTTGATATCCATTACGGCACAAAGAAAAACTGCCGAAAAATTATACTTGTTAAATTTAATAGCCTCAATAAATTTTCCTTGCGCCTCAGCAAATTTTCCCTGCTTCATCAAAGCCATGCCCCAACCCGTAAAAGTATCGGTATTATTGGCTTGAACCTTATTTGAGTTTTCAAAAGCTTTTACCGCATTTTCAAATTTTCCAATCGAAACTAAAGCAAATCCTAATCTTTGCCAAATCACTTTATCTTGCGGATTTAATTCGGCAGAAACCTGATATGCTTCAACGCATTTATCCAATTTTAATTGTTTTTCATAAACTGCGCCTAAATATTTATAAACAAGAGCATCTTTTTGCGGAAGCTCTAAAGCCTGCAACAAAACCTTTTCCGCCTCATCAAAATTATTCTTTTCAATAAGCGTCTTTGCTCGGTTGACAAATGTATAAGTAGGCAACGACTGAATAACAGTTTCTTTTCTGTAATTGTCAATCGAACTGTTCAAACTTTTAATCTTTTCAATAACTTTTTCTAACCAACCAGACAATCTGCTACCTCTCTAAAAGCTCCACTACCTGCGATATTTTCGGTAATTTGAATACCTTCCACCGCCTTAATTTTGTCAACGGCATGCGGAACAGTAATTTTATATTTCGCAAAATTCAAACATTCCAAATCGTTTGTATCATCACCAATATAAACAAATTCTTCTTTTGTCAAATTATATTTTTCAACAATATTTTTCAAAACATCAATTTTAATACGAATATTTTGGTGAACTTCTTCTATCTGAAATTTCTTCGCCAAAATCTCAATTGCGGCGTTTCCTTCACCGGAAATTATTCCCATCATATAATTATTTTTTCTCAAAATCGAAAAAGCCATAACATCTTTAAAATTCAATCTGCGAGAAATCTTGCCGTCATCTGCAATATAAACGCAATTATCAGTAACAATCCCGTCAAAATCTGTTATAACCATTTTTATTGTTTTTGGTAATTTAAGCATATACAAAACGCCCCTTATCTGTTATAATTGTACCATAAAAGAGAAGGGGAAAAACACATGCTCTGGTATTTATTAAATTTAAGCATCATTTTGGTTTTTATCATATTGTTTTTAATCACAAGACAAACCAACAAACGTTGGTCAAAAATTAACGACTATTTGGGCATGGTCACAAACACCGTAAACTCGGTTCGTTACGGGAATTTGTCAACAAAAATTGAAGAAATTAACCACCCGACATACCAAAACGTAACAGACAG
>CALEJY010000191.1 GCA_937898445.1 uncultured Candidatus Melainabacteria bacterium
CTGTTGTTTCCGAAACAGTATCACAAAAATATTTTTGCCCCTCAATCCATACACCAATGAGCGCATCTTTTGTTGCACAAAGAGTAAGTTTTCCTATTGGCGAATTACATTCGGTTTTATAATATTTTTCCATTAGTTTTCAATTCTAATCCAAGACTCTGGAATAATATCGTAATCGTTATCTAAAACCTTCATCCAAGTTTTTGGTGCAACGACAACTTTTTCAGGATTTTGGTTAAGCCAAGCGCCCCACCAAGAGAAGGAACTATTTGCAATAACGTTATGTTTGCAATTTTTCATTAATTCCAAGTCGAAATAACCTTGTTTTCCTGAATTTATATCTACGTAAACGGTTTCACAATCGAATTTTGCGTTTTGTTTTACCCAATTGATATCATCAGAAAATACAAACAAAGTTAAGTTTTTACCTGTTTTTTCTGCAATAAGTTTTACCGCATTTTTATAATATTCAACCGAACAACTACCGTATTTATCAGCTACACGTTTTTTTGTATAATCACCTCTGCGGAAGTGTACCGCAACGGCTTCAGTCGCTTTAATTTTTTCTAAGACTTCTTTATTTGCATCATTTAAAGGCAAACTTAGTTCAAAATCCTTTAATAATTGTTCCCTAATATCAGTAAAATATTTTTCAGTTTGAAAATAACCTTTAAAATATATAGGTGGAAGTTGTTCCAATAGTTCTGGTTCATATTGGCAGAAACATTTTTCTTCTCTTTCTGGAAGTTTAAAATCAACTTTAGAAAGTTTGTTTCTAAGACTTCTGATAAAAATAATTTTGCGCAAAATCTTTTTTAACAACGGCTTTTTAACTAATTCAATATCCTTCATTAAGTTAAAGCAATCAATTTTAATTGTTTCTTGGCTGTTATCAAATTGAGGTTTTATACCTTGTTTTTTTTCATAAGCTCTGCCAAAAGCCCATTGGAACATTTGATTAGCCATTCTTCCTGAAAAATTAACTATTACATTTTTATTATTTTTATCTGACATAATTTATCCTTATTTGTACAGATTATAACATAAAATATTTGCCCTACGTAAAAAGTAAATGTGTTTGTGTTATACTTTTCTCATTGGAACATAATAAGAATTAACGGGGTTAGAAAAAAAGGTTTATGCCAAAAGTATCAGTTATTGTACCTGTATTTAATGTAGAAAAATATGTTGGTCAATGTTTGGAAAGTTTAATTAATCAAACACTAAAGGATATCGATATTATTATTATTAATGACGGTTCGACAGACAATTCCTTATCAATTTGCGAAGAATATGCAAGAAATGACAACCGAATTAAAGTTTACACAAAAGAAAATGGTGGTTTATCATCAGCTAGAAATTATGCATTGCAATTTGTAAGCTCTCCATTCATTGGATTTGTAGATAGTGATGATTGGGTTAGTGACAATTTCTATGAAGTTTTATACAACTCAATTACTGCAAACAATTGCGATATTGCAGCAACTTCTGCCATTAGAAAACATAAACATTCTCAAAAATATA
>CALEJY010000192.1 GCA_937898445.1 uncultured Candidatus Melainabacteria bacterium
TTTTGGATGCTTAGCTGCCTTCACATTAGCCGAAGTCCTCATCACTCTCGGCATTATCGGTATTGTTGCTGCATTAACACTTCCTTCTTTAATCGAAAACCATAAAAAACAAGTCATAATTTCTCGCTTGAATAAAGTTTACTCAACTTTGGGTAACGCTTTTATTACGGCAAAGGAACACGAAGGAGAGGTTGATAGTTGGAATTTAGTCGACTATACCCAATCAAGCGAATATGAAAATAATGTTCTGTATTACATTTTGCCGTATATGAAAACATTGAAAATTTGTAAAAATGAGAAAGGTTGTTTCCCTGATATAAATTATGGCTCAATTGGAAGTACTTCTTTTGGAGTAGACATTGACAGAACTGATTATTATTCAAAAGCTATTCTAAATGATGGAACTTTGATTTCGGCATTAACTCAAGGTAATAATTGCACCAATGAGGGCGCTCCTTGCGCAACAATTAGGGTAGATGTAAACGGTAGCAATCCTCCGAATGTTTTGGGAATAGATTTGCATACATTTTTAGTTTACAAAGATAGAATTGCTCCAGGTGGAACCGCAGAGTATGGCGCAGGAGATTTTTTTGAAAATCGAGGAGATTTATGTACGGCTCACGTAATTTATGAGAAAAATTTTGATTTTATCAAAGATAAAAAATGTGAACCTTATAAATAAATTCAATAGTCAGGCTATAAACAAAATTTGTTTTTATGTTATTCTGAAACTATGAAACGGGTTGTCTTAATTATCTTAGTTTTATTAGTAGTTTTGGGTGTTGGCAAAGCTTGCATTCGTAAAGATTTGCCAACAGTTGACAAACCTGTTTTGAGAGAAAAAGCCAAAATTGTTGATGCAAATTATCCTATTCCGAAAAATATTACAATTAACGGAATAGATTATTTGCAATCCCAAGCTCCAATTGGGAAATTCGGTGGAACTTTTGTTGATTCTACTATAGGGGAAGGTCCAAAAACTTTCAACCCATTCAATTCAAAAGACAATATTTCATCTCAAATGTCAGAGATTATGTATGACGGGTTGGTTACGACTGATCCTGTGACCGGTGAAACTATTCCGAAATTGGCAAAATCTTTTACTGTGAATGGGAAAGAATATATTGTAAAACTTCGTCACGGCATAAAATGGTCTGATGGTAAAGCTATTACGGCTGATGATGTTGTTTTTACGTGGCAAAATATAATTTTTGACGGTTTTGGAAACACATCTATCAGGGATTCTGTGGTAATTGATGGAAAACTTCCGACTGTGGAAAAAATGGATGATTATACAGTTAAATTTGTTACGCCTGAACCTTTTGCACCGTTTTTAAGGTTGTTATCTTCTCCGATTGCGCCAAAACATATATTTCAGCCGGCGGTAAGTCGAGGTAGAGAATATTTTGAAGGTTTTTTGTCTACAAATACAAATCCAAAAGAATTTGTTACATCGGGTGCGTTTAGATTGAAAGAATATGTGCCTGCGCAAAGAGTTGTATTTGAGAGAAATCCTAATTATTATGTGGTTAATAAAGATGGCAAAAAGTTGCCATATCTTGATAAACTGGTTTATTTAATTGTTGGCGATATAAACAATCAGGTTTTGAAGTTTGAAGGCGGAGAACTTGATGAAATCAGCCTTCAAGGTGCTAATGTTGCTAGATTTAAAGAGATGGAAAAGCATTCTGATTTCACGGTTTACAATATCGGTCCTGATACCGGTACAATGTATCTTTCTATGAATATGAATAATAGAAAAGATGAAAAAGGCAAGTATTATGTTAATCCTAAAAAACAGGTATGGTTTCAGGATAAGAATTTTAGGCAAGCCGTAGATTATGCACTTGATAGAAAAAATATGGTGTTTAATATCGCAAACGGTTTGGGATATCCTTTGTTTACGCCGGAAACTCTAAATTCTATCTTTTTAAATAAGAATTTGAAACCTTATGACAAGGATATAAATAAATCTAAAGAATTGCTCAAAAAATCTGGTTTTTATTGGGATAAATCAGGTCATTTGATAGATAAGTTCGGAAATCATGTAGAATTTGATTTATACACAAATGCCGGTAATACTGAGCGTGAAGCAATCGGTGTTATGGTAAAACAAGACCTTGAGGATTTAGGAATGAAGGTTAATTTTAAACCGATAGAATTTAATTCGTTGGTTAATAAACTTATGGCATCTCTTGATTGGGATATGGTAATAATGGGCTTTACAGGCTCTCCGTTAGAGCCTAACGGTGGAAAAAATGTTTGGTTATCTGATGGAACTTTGCATATATTTAATCAAAGGTTAGAAAAAGATGCGAATAGTTCTCGATACAATTTTGAAAAGCGAATTGATTATTTATATACTCAAGGTGCTTTAGCTACAAAATTTGAGGACAGAAAGAAGTATTATGACGAGTATCAGGCTATAGTTTATGACGAAAAGCCGTTGATATATATTTATTCACCGATAAGAATTGTCGCATTAAGAAATAAATACAAAAATATTTATCCGACAAGCTTGGGTGGAGTTACGCACAATATTGAGGAAATATATAAGGAGTGAAAAGTGAAAGGTGAAAAGTCTGTTTCGTACTAATGTCCTGAAATAATATTTCGAACGAAGTGAGCTATGCGGTCTTTTCACTTCTCACGTCTCACTTTTCACTAGTAGGTAACAATGCAAATCTTAAAATACATAATAAAACGAATATTACAAACCATACCATTGCTTATAATCGTGTCATTGATAAGCTTTTTTATCATTCGATTGTCACCTGTTGATCCGCTGGCAGAATTGAGATTAAATCCATCTGTATCAAAAGAAACTTTGCAAAAAGAAACTGAAAGATTGGGCTTGGATAAACCTATTATTGTTCAGTATGGGAAATGGGCTAAATCGTTTGTTAAAGGCGATTTAGGTGTTACATCTACAGGTGAAAAGGTTAGTACAAAGTTGAAAGAACGTATTCCAAATACGTTGTTGTTGACTTGTATTGTAATATTTTTGTCGTGGGCGGTTGGTGTTCC